>NZ_JAMFKZ010000028.1:0-27006 GCF_023488045.1 Acinetobacter sp. ANC5681 | reverse complement strand
AGATGTTTTCATGCAGAATCTCCTGCTCGTATCTTAAGAGAAAATTCTACTTTTAGATCCTATTATTTTTAGGGGGGATTACCAGATTAATTTATAAAGTTCAATAGCTTTATTTAAAAAACTCATTATCATAAATTCAAACATACTATCCATATTTTATTTATTCCCTCCACTATTATAATACAATCAATATTTCTTTATAAGAAAATCCATTAGCTTTAAATCCATTATTTATTAAATTCTATTCTAATTAAAAAACCACCTATGGATGCTTGACTTACCTCTATTTTTCCATGATATAGATCGACCATTTGCTTTACGATCGACAGTCCCAAACCACTACCAATCACACTACTATTCTGGTTCGCACGATAAAATCTTTGCAAGATATATGGCATTTTCTCTTCTTCCACGCCAATCCCATTATCTTCAACCTGAAAAAATGTACGATTTTCAATACAGCCACAAGTTATCTTAATTATTGATATGCCATTTTGACTGCGATATATAATTGCATTTTCTATAATATTACGTAATATAATTTCTAGATGTTCAGCTTTAGCAAGAATTGGAGCAGGCTTTAAATCTAATTGTATATCAATATTTTCTTTAACGATTTTAAAATCCATAAGTGTAAGTGTCTTTTGGATAATAATACACAAATCAACTGAAACTTCACTTCTTTCATCTAAATGTTCAATCCTAGCCAAAGTCAACAACTGAGTGATCATTCGAGAAGCTTTATCAATTCCAATCATAATGTCTTGTGCTGATTCTCTCGCCTCTTCTGTAGAACGAGCACTCAATAAAACTTGTGCATGCATACGGATAGCAGCCAAAGGAGTACGTAACTCGTGTGCTGCATTTGAAGTAAAACGTTTTTCACGTTGCATGCTTTCTGCTATTTCACTTAATAGTGTATTTAATGAATTCACCAATGGTTCTATTTCTTTGGGTACAATAGGGTTAATAGGTTTTAAATGTTCAATCGACTGTTTTTCTAGGTTTTGACTGATACTAAATACAGTGGCTAGATGACTACGTATGGTTCTTATAATCAACCAAGACAATAATGGAAGAAAAAATCCAGAAACCACTATCAAAAATAGCAACATATCACTTTGAATATCCTGACGAATCGTCCACACCTGAGCAATTTGCACCTGTATTGTGTGTGTGTTGTCCCAAATCGAATAGCTACGATACGTTTGATTGTGAATCTTAATCCAACCAAATTTGGCTTGCTGAACAAACGGGTGTGTGTCTACACCAACAGAACGATAGATTAAGTTTCCATTTTTATGCCAGATCTGGAATATAATTTGATTATAATGCTCGCCTTGAGCTTTCTCGATTACAGTATGGTCAGGGACTCGCCCTTCTAATGTACTTGATGTTGTTGAAAGTAAAGCATGGGCTGTTTCGGCCAATGATTTATCAAAAATATTATTAGCTGCGCGCTGCATCCCCCAATAGATACATCCCAAGCTACCCACCCAGACACTAGTTGTAATCGCCAGTAAAATTAATGATAAGCGCCGTGTCAGTGAATAACTTCGTATTAAATTAGGCATCAATAATTCTCATCCATGATATACCCAAAGCCTTGTACTGTTCGCACGATATTTTTTCCAAGTTTGCGGCGTAGGTTATGAATATATACCTGTATAACATTACTACTCACTTCCGCATCATAAGCATAGAATGAGTTTTCTATACTCTCTCGTGAAATAATTCGACCACGATTAAGAATAAGCAGTTCAAGTAAGTGAAATTCTTTTTGGGTTAATTCAACTTCAATCTCATTGATAAATACTTGTTTAGCTGATTGATTGACAGCAATATTGCCTATCTGAACCAAATCACTAACATGACCTGATATACGGCGTAACACTGCTTGAACCCTGGCGATAACTTCGTATAAATCATAAGGCTTAACTACAAAATCATCTGCACCTGCATCCAAACCTGCAATTCGTTCCTGAATTTGATCTTGGGCAGTCAAAATAATAACACCTACTTTATTCTTTTTACGGCGCAGTGACTTTAAAACTTCCAACCCATTCCTGTCTGGTAAACCTAAATCAAGCAGAATAAACTGATAATCATAACTCGCCAAAAAATGATAGGCTTGCTCTGCTGTGGTGGCTATATCGACCACAAAATTTGCATGATCTAAGCCCCGTGCAGTTGCCTTAGCCAGTAAGGCATCATCCTCAACTAACAATATTCTCACGTCTAAGCTACCCTCTCATTCTGCTACTTATAAGTCAGCCTATATTTATTTCTGTGCAAGCTGCAGGTACTCTGGCCCAAGCAAGACAAAATACCAACCGAATAATGATCATACAAGACATTGATATATCAGCACTCTACTATTTTACTCTGCCTGATGATCCTCATGTAGAGGCCATAACTGATGAGAATTTAGCAATAGTAAACTCAAGCTTTCTGCATAATCAATTTTGGCTTGATCAATTCGACCACGCGCATCAACCAATTGCTGTGAATGAAGTAATAGTTCATTTAAACTTAATTCACCAAGCTTATATGCTTTTTGCATCAATGCATGTTGTTGCTGTAACTGTGCCACATTCTGTTGAGCCTGCTCACTCCGTACTGATGCCGACTCCATCTGCGTGAACCAGTATTGAGTTTCCTGACGCAAACGGTTTTCTACTCGTCCAATCTCAAAATTAGCCTTTTGAGCTTCCGCCATTGCCATACCAGAAGCTATTCGTACTTGCCGACTGGCGAGTGGAATTGAAACGCTCACACTCATCAAATTTTCAACGCCAGACTGCTCACGACTATAGCCCACTCCTACCGTAGGATTAGGTATCCGATTAAGTTGCTCTCTTTTGACTAATGCATCTTGCTGTGCTGCCTGCGTTTTGGCCAACTCAAGCTCATGATTAGCAGACAAAACCTGCTGTATCCATTGAGTCTGTGTATATTCGAGTGGTTGAATTTTGATGACATCACTGCTCCAGTGCTCTGGAATTTTTCCCTGATAATCACGTGATAATAACTGCTGTGCTTGGTAGTAAGCAGTTTTAGCTTGCATATATTGTTCTTCGATTTGCCGAAATTCATTGCTGAGCAGCATCAGTTCTAGTCGTGAAGCATCTCCAGCACGGATACGCTGCTGGGTCATTTGCATATATTGCTGTATTCTTTCCTGCTGTTCCTCAATGCGCGTCAATTGCAAAGCACTGCGCATATAGGCAAACCACTGATTCAGCAAAGTTTTGGCAACTTCATGTTTGGCATCTTCATATTTTAATTCAGCAATAGTCATTCCTCGTTGCGCCAAATCCTGATCCAACTGGTATTTGCCAGGTAAACGAATCTGCTTTTCAACACCAAAGTTCGGCTCATAATTATTGGATTTGGTTTGACTATCTTGGACGTTACTGTTTCGAAGCTGCATACCCGCGCGCACGGTCCAAGGTTGGCCTAGTTTTAACCCTTGTCCTGAAAAATTGGCATAATCCTGATCAGAGATTGCCGACCGAACAGTTGGATGCTGTGACAAACTATGCTTAATCGCATCAAGCGGTGGCAAGATTTGATCTAATTCTGATTTCGCAGATACGACAGAAGTAATTATCATACAACAGCCTAGGCATAGTAAACGTGTGGCTTTACCCAGAAAATGTGGTTGAGTTTCAATCTCTCGTTTCATTCGTTCACGCCTCCTTGACTGGCATAGCCTGATGTTATCGTTGGTATTACCCAATAAAAACAGTCACTTGATTTAAATTTAATTTGAATATGAGCTAAAACTAGAGGTACATTTTCAAGAGGCAAAATCAACAGAATCAAATTACGCTCAGTTGCACCCTGAATTTTTTCTTGAATGTTGCGATAATGTTGGCGGCTACCGAAACCTTGTGCCGAGATACAGGTACATCCTGTCACAATCTCGGGAATGAGCCATAAATGGCTCATTAATTCTTCGGCAATATCACTGGAGATGTTGATAGAGAGTTGGCACATTTCAGACATGAGTATCTCGCACTAAACCAAATTGTTTGAACAAGTTAGGAAGTAAAATCAGCGTCAGTAAAGTGCATGAAATTAACCCACCAATCACCACGATCGCTAATGGACGCTGAATTTCAGCACCTGGCCCAGTGGTAAAGAGCAACGGAATTAAACCCAAAGCAGCGATACTTGCAGTCATCATTACGGGACGTAAACGTCTCATCGCCCCCTCGCGAACCACTTCTTCAATTGCAACGCCACGTGAAATGAGCTGGTTAAAATAACCAATCATCACCAAACCATTCAGTACGGCAATCCCCATTAAAGCAATAAATCCAACAGAAGCAGGCACCGATAAATATTCACCAGTGATGGCTAAGGCTACGACTCCCCCAATTAAAGCAAAGGGGATATTCACAAAAACCAGTACTGCCTGACGAACAGACCCTAAAGTTGTAAAGAGCAAGAAGAAAATCATGGTCAACGCTGCAGGGACAACCAGCATCAGACGCGCTGCTGCACGTTGTTGATTTTCAAACTGTCCACCCCATTTCAATGAATAGCCAGCCGGTAATTTAACTTTCTGGGCAACCTGCTGTTTTGCTTCCTCGACAAAACCAACCAGATCCCGGTCACGCACATTGGCACGGACAACGGACATTCTTGAAGCATTTTCCCGGTCAATTTTGACGACTCCTTCCGTCTTGACCATTTCTGCTAAAGAGGACAACGGTACAGCCGCTGAGTTTGCAACAGGTAAATTCATGTTCGCGAGGGCAAAACTGGATTGTCCCAGACGCGGATCACCTTTCATCATCAATGGAACTGGTCGCCCCTGTTCAATAATCGAACTAATCTGCTGTCCTTCGATGAGCATTTTGAGTTGTGCCTGTATGCTTTGGCTATCTAGCTGATTGCGGACAGCCATATCACGACGAATACGTAATTCCTGATATTGCACCCCAGAATTTTCCAAAGTCATGACGTCTTCGCTGCCTTTGATCCCTTGTAGAACAGTAGAGATTTGCTTAGATAGCTGATTAAGCTGGTCTAAATCGGTACCAAAAATTTTGACGGCCAAATCTCCACGTACACCCGATAACATTTCTGAAGTCCGCATTTCTATAGGCTGACTAAACGTGAGATTGACCCCAGGAACATCGGCCAATACATGGCGAATCTTAGCTAAAATCTGCTCCTTGCTTTGTCCGTGCCACTGATCTTGCGGTTTCAATATGATAAAGCTATCGGTTTCATTTAAGCCCATGGGATCCAAACCGAGTTCATCCGACCCAGTTCTTGCCACAATGCGAGACACTTCAGGAACTTGTTTTAAAATTCTTCTTTGAATGTCTAGATCAAGTGCAATTGAATTTTGTAGGCTGATCGATGGCATTTTTTCCAGCTGCAATATGGTGTCACCTTCATCCATGGTTGGCATAAAAGACTTACCAATGAGTGGAAAAATGAGTGCAGCAACCACCAAAGCGCCTCCAGCCAAAGCATAAACACGTTTCGGATGGGCCAAGCTTGCATTTAACACCTTGCTATATGCCTGTTCCAGCTTGGCAACAATATACGGCGTGTGATGTGCTTGAGATTTCAAGAAATAAGAACACAGCACTGGAATAATCGTTAATGAAAAAATAAGTGAGCTCGACAAAGCAAAGACAATGGTCAGCGCCACTGGAGAGAAGAGTTTCCCTTCTAATCCTTGCAAAGTCATCAACGGAATGAAGACCAGCATAATAATGATCATTCCTGCAGTCACAGGTACCGCCACCTCACAAACCGCGCGATAAATGACGTTCAGCGGGGGTAAAAACGAACGGTGTTTGGACTCGTGTGCATCTGCCAGTTGCATTTCGATATTTTCAACCACCACAACCGCCGCATCGACCAGTAAACCAATGGCAATGGTTAAACCACCCAATGACATCAGGTTGGCACTTAATCCAAACTGACGCATCATTAAGAAAGTACTCAACGCAGATAAAGGTAAAATCGCGGCAACCACCAAAGCGGCTCTTAAATTGCCTAAAAACAACAGCAATAAAATCAGGACTAATACAATCGCCTCGACCAAGGTTTTACTCACGGTATGAATGGCACGATTCACCAGTTCACCACGGTCATAAAAAGGCTTGATCGTAACGCCCTGGGGTAAGTTTTTCTCAATGTCATGCAAATGTTCACGCACACTTTGCACAACCTGACGTGCATTGGCGCCTTTTAAGGTGAGGACAATCCCTTCAACAGCTTCACCCTGACCATTTTCGGTTACCGCTCCGTAACGGGTAAGTGCACCGGTATGAACATCGGCGACATCCTTCACTTGCACCAGAGTACCTTGGTGATTGGAAACAATAATCTCGCCCAGTTCTTGTAAATTGGTGACACGACTATCGCTACGAATCAGTAATGATTCCCCATTTTCATTCAGACGACCTGCACCGTCACTTGCATTATTTAATTCAATGGCTTGTTTTAACTGATCAAGAGAGAGACCTCTCGATGCCAGAGCATCCAGGTTAGGTGTCACTTCAAAGGTACGTGCCAAACCTCCCAGGACATTGACATCCGCTACCCCTTCAATTTTTCTGAGCTGTGGACGGACAACCCGATCGAGCAAGGTTCGTTTTTCCATATCACTCATAGGACCATGTAAAGTGAACATAAAAGATTCACCTAATGGCGTCGTCATAGGCGCAATCCCCCCTAATGCATTGCCAGGCAAAGCTGACATGACTCCAGTCAAACGCTCATTGACCTGTTGTCGGGCCCAATAAGGATCTGTCCCTTCTGCAAAATCCAGGGTAATGATTGCAATAGCATATTTAGATTGTGAACGTAGTACAGTTTGATGAGGGATCCCCAACATTTCCTGTTCTATCGGTACCACAATACGGCTTTCCACCTCTTCTGGCGTCATGCCAGGAGATTTCATCACAATTTGAACCTGTGTGCTTGATACATCGGGAAAGGCATCAATCGGCAATTTGGTAAATGCCAAATAACCCGCAACACTGATTGCCATACCCAATAACAGCATTAGGATTCGTTGACTCAGTGAAAATGCAATAATACGTTTTAACATGTGCCTAACCTCAATTCACCGCAGTGCTACTGCTGGCAGGTGGTGCCTGCTCTGCACCAAAACCTGACCAAACGGCTTTTAGACGTTCGACCCCCCTCACAGCAACTTGAATTCCAGGTTTTAATGTGTTTCCAATCACATGACTTTGCTGCTGGTTCGCCCCCACCAATTCCACAGGCATTACCACGAAACCATATTGGTTTTTGATAAAAATGAAGTGCTTGTTATTTTTTAAAGTTAAGGCAGCACTCGGTATTACCCATGCGGTTTTTGTTGTTGGGTTATGGCTTTGAATATTTGCTTTAACAAACTGTTGTACTTTTAAACAGTTGTCCTTGGCCTGCATTTGGACTAGAACATTTTGAGATTGCGTATTGCCTGAAAGTGCTGGTGCAATTTGTTGTACCTGCCCGGTAATTTCACACCCCTCAACTTTGACCAAATCGCCAATCTGGATATATTTGCTATCCGCTAAAGGGGCTTGCAGCATTAATTGCAAAGGTAGATCACTATTCACCAACTGGCCCAGTACTGCACCGGTTTCTACATACTGACCTGCAGATACCTGTAAACTTTCTACACTGCCTCTGGCTGGACTTTTGACATACACCACGGGATTCAATCCCTGACTGCTACTTCCGCCCATAAACTGCAACATGCGTTGCTTGGCATTCAGATCAATATTCAGTCGTTGCACTACATTCTGGGCTTCCTGTACACGTTTTTCAGCAATAATCCCTTCTGCATATAAACTGCGTTCACGTGCCAAATTTTGGCTGGCTAATTGCAGTTGTGCACGAATTTGTAAAATTTCATTTTGAATCTGAATTAAATCGGGACTGTGAATAGCCAGTACAGGACTATGGAGACCAACTTCGGCTAAAGGTTGCACTAGTACCTGTTGCACTATACCCGCTACAGGACTCGTTAAGACCACTTTACTTTGAGGTGACCACTGCGCTTGCCCCTGCAAAGTCAGGGCGAGTTGTACATCTCTTGTCGCTTGTCCTAAAGTTTGTAATTGAATACCTGCTTGTTGAATCTGTGTGGGCGAAATTAAAATCTGATTACCAGACACATCTATTGTTTCTGTTTGATTGGCTACTACATTTTGTGTCTTTGATTTTTTCGTTTTATTTTTATTGAGTAGTAAACTGCTACCCCACCAAATTCCTAAAATCACCAAGACAAATGTGAAAATACTAATAAATACTTTTTTATGTCGTAATATATCCACTTGATGATTCACAGGTCTACCCTCAAAAATATTTTCCTCAGGGTAAAATCAAGTTCTTAAGATCTTATTAAGTTGGCTTTGTTGCATAAATAAATTTCATCCCCATACATGTTAGATGAATACAGAATCAAAAAACCGATACAAAACAACGAACTGGTCTGAGTACAATCAGGCTTTACGTCAACGGGGGTGCTTTCACCATTTGGTTTGATCCCAAAATGCAATGGTCTGCAACACCTACTGGAAAAAAAGGACGTCAACCTACCTACACTGATATAGCAATTCAATTTGCCCTGACGATACGAAACCTGTTCCAACTGGCTTTACGCCAAACACAAGGTTTCATTCAAAGCCTTTTTCAAATGGCTCACCTCGACTGGAATGTTCCAGACTTCTCAACATTGAGTCGGCGAGCAGATAAGCTCCAGCCACTTCTACATAAATCAGCAAAAAATCCACAGGAAGACTTGCATATTTTAGTTGATAGCACAGGGATCAAAGTTACAGGCGATGGGGAATGGGTGCGTAAAAAACATGGCGTAAACCAACATCGTCAATGGCTGAAATTACATCTTGCGACAGATGCAAACAGTGGAGAAATACAAGCGGTTGAAGTCACGACCTGCCAATATGGTGATGCTGAAATGCTCCAACTTCTTTTAGATCAAATTGATGAACCTATTGCATCTGTCACGGCTGATGGTGCTTATGACACAGTGAATTGTTATGATGCGATTTTGAAACGGCAAGCAAATGTAATTATCCCTCCTCGTTCCAATGCTGCTTTATGGGCAGAAAATGAAATTGGTAAAGCAAGGAATCATGCAGTACAAGGCTGTTGGGACAAGGGTCAAAAGCAGTGGAAACGAGATATTGGTTATCATCGACGATCCCGAATAGAGGCTAAAATGTTTGCCTTGAAACGACTTGGACAAGGTGTATCTAGTCGATGCTTTAATCGTCAGGTGGTTGACTTGCAAATAAGAGTCGATATTTTGAATAAATTGACTCAATTGGTACAGTTAAAACGGTGGCTGTTGCATAAATATCTGAAGATTAGAACAACTCTACCTTTCGTCTATTTGTGCAACAAAGCCCATCAATAATGGCTTCATTTAATGTCAGCATACTTTTTGAAACACCACCATATATTTCTGTGACCCACATTCACCCTTGCAAAAAGGCACATGCGAAAATATGAATGGTTTAATTAGGCAATATTTACCTAAAGAGATTGATTTAAACCAGACAGATCAGCATTATTTAAATCAAGTAGCCACGTCACTGAATACTCGTCCTAGAAAAGTGTTAGATTGGCTTACACCATTAAAGAAATTTGCTCAGCTTGTTGATTATCATAAGACTTTTGAAACTGTCGCACCTCATGTTTGAATTCGCCCCCTTTTAAACTCAAATATTTTTTGGGGCGGTTACCGCTTAGGCTATTTCCCATAAGGAATCATGTTGTACAGCTTCCAGCAGCAGACAGAACGCAATAGATAATGTGATTTTTTTGGCTCTGTTGATCCATAAAAAATACCTGAGTCTCTATTATTAAGCGATAAATGAGCAGCAAGAAGTTTTCCTAGTCAGGTAAATGATATTATTCATGTACACATAGCTGTCTTTAACAAATTCACAGAATCTAGCTGCACTTATACCCAAGTTGTCACTTGAATTTAGCTCAATTAGGGTAGCGCTGTCTTTTAAACCTTTGTGTAACAAAGCGTGCGTAAGTCATATTTAATTAGATTCTGATATCATCTCTAATCACCAAATATCGTACACTCAACCACGCAAGTACCCATCGCACGGCGCTCAATGACGCTTGTTGAGACATAATTCTAAAATAATTATATTTATTATGTTTCATCATCATCGGAAAAAATTGATGTTCTGTTAGGATTGAAAGCATAGGTTCATCCTCTGCGGTGAAATGCATCAATACTTTTGTTACATTACTTTCATACAACCATTTTTTTATTAACCAATTATAAGTTTCTGATTGGTTTTGTTCTAAATAATCAAATCGCTCTAAAATCTCTTGTGCAGAATTAAAATCTACAGCACTGAGTAATTCAGGCAAACGAGCTAACTTTCCTTGTGTCGATAATGGGTGTCTTCCTATATTTGAACCACGTTTACCTGAAGGAATGTTTGACATCGTAATTAAAGCTCTCTTCCAGGACTCAATATCTAATTGTGGCTGCCCCTGTCCAGAAATAAGATACCGCTCAATATCTTCAATCTTTTGAAACAGTTCGTGTTTAATTACTTTACCCGTCGAATTACCTCTTTTTTGAGCATAGATGACCCACCTCTGACTTTGTCTTTTTTTGAGTACATATTTTTCGATGGTATCTCTCAACTCATATTTTAGATTACCATTCTGTTGGTTAATCGCTTGGAAATGCCTGAATAAATTACTCCGACTCATGACTCGCTTAAAAAATGCAGTATGTAAATTGGGTTGCTGTTGTTGCATGCTATAGGCATAAGTAGCCAGAAATAAGATATGAACATAATGCTTTAATGTTGTCGATTCATGTAAATGTCCAAGCACTCGACTAATCGCCTTAATCCCTTGCCCAACCTGTCCTTCATTGCCTACTAGTGTATTAAATTGCTCATTAGATGGCATCCAAGTTTGTAGCCATGGCAGTTCTATCGTCAGCGCTTTAAAATCCACCACTGTTTGCAAACACTTTAAAGTATATGCACTTGCAAACGTATGTCTTAAATGATGTAAGCTGAGATCAACATCTCCAGTGACTTTCTTTAATATTTGAGATATTTGATCAAAAAAAGGCCTATGCTCACTGTTCTCATCGGAAATTAATATTGAATCTTTTTTATTCTTATAAATATCATCTAATCCCTTTTGAATCGTCTGGCTTAATAAATTCATCGGAACAACACGTTCTGATCCAAGTGTTTTTAACTGATGCTCACCATAAGGACGAATTCTGAGCATATCCTCATCAATATCTAAGGGCCGTAAATGAAGCGCCTCTGAACGGCGTACACCCATCGCCGCAGATAAACGAAAATGACGCTGAATCTCTAGGCGTAAAACAGTATCATTTACCCCAGACTCTACAGATTGTAATATTTGAACGATCTGCCGCACTTCATTTTTTGAAAAAACCTTAGCACTTGCTTGATGCGCTGTACGCTTGTGTAACTTTATACGATCATCATTTAATTGAATTAAAAATTCTCTAAAGCGATTCCACGCAGCGAGATGCTTGCTGTGTGGAAAATGCTCTTGCGTCAACTCCATCCATTTTTGAAATACATCTTCATCAATCTGGCTATCTTTTGTTAAATCTTCTGAAAACCCCAATATACCTGCACTGACGATGGCCAAATGTAGATGAATCATATTTCGATTCTGTAGACTTAACTCTTCTGCATCACAGCGTAAAATCAACCATTGCACAAAGCACGTTAATAAATTGACTGAGTAGTGATTCGTTTTATTATTGGCAAGCTGTTCAAGCCAAATGCTTGATCTAGACTCACCTTTTAGTTGCTGAATCATCGCTAAAATATCAGACAAATGTAGTTGCTCATCGCCTATTTCTATTTCACTTTCTGGCTCAGTGCTATCTAAACCTGTGGTTAATTTTTCATATTCGGATAAGCGTAATAATTCATTTATTGAAAGATCTTCAGTCAGGACTTGGCCTGCTATATAACCTGCAATTAACGGAGTGCTATTTAACATCACATTTTGCTGTAAAGCTTTCAACCATTGAGCTAATGATAGAGTTGACTTAATCCCTATTTGTTTTAAATATGTATTAAAACACTTTTGCCAAGCCGTTCTTTGTTGATTTCTTGACTGTGCTAAAATCTCTTTTAATCGGGGCTGTAGATACTGTCGGTCTACTAAAATTAAAGTCGAGACATAAGGACTTAACAGTACTGTACGGCGTATCTTCGTCACAGATCTATCATTATTCACTGTCAGCTCAACGAGCCGACTATTCCCCATAGCGACTATATGTTGATCAGAAGCAATAAACTCCAACATCGCTTGTAAATGGCTTACCCTGCACAGTTGTGAATACATGGAGAGTACAACCAGCAAACGTCCTATTTCAACCTCACAATTTTGATGTTCAGGTAAATGTTCTAAATCCTTCTGAATAAGATCAAGTAAGTTTTGTTCAATATAACACCATGTACTAAAACTATTTTCAGATGTCAGCCATGTACGATTAGCTTTTTGAGGAAGTTGAACGAATAAAGGAATTTTCGTTTTATCGCGAATATAAGCACAATATGCCTTGATCGCTTGTGGCAAATCAATGTTTGTATTTTTAGCTAAATGGGAAGCTAATACATGTCCAAGCTCGAAAGATACGTTTGGCTCAGGATTTTCCTCAAAAATCAACTGACAATAGGACTCATACTCTGAGTTTTCCAGCCATTCTTTTACATCATTTTCTGAATATTGTATTCTCGGCTTCGTCTCTGCTTGAACTGTTTTAATCTCTTTGGTTACAACAAATGTTGGAATATTCAGGTTTTTAAAAAAATCAAAAACATCAAGACATTCGAAACCTAACTGTTTTTGCAGGTTTTCTTGTACATCAAGCCACTGTTGTTTAAATGTTGATACAGGAAATACTGATAACATATCCCATGGATAACGACCGCGTACCCAGTGCCCAAGTCCAGCATCCTTGAACCGTCCAGGTAACTGATTATTATCAGAGCGAACCAGCTTCCGTGCCCAATTTCTACCTAAACCTTCAATCTGATGAGGATCACAAAGTTGCAACGCATAAGATGATAAATCAACACGTGGTTCAACTTGATCCCCCAGCATTCTCATCAAACCACGTAAAACTTGAATCTGTTTGATAAATGCTGCCGTCAATGGCACATAACGATCGGTTGATTCATCTTGATGATGTTTATCTTGAATCAATGCCCAGCCTTGCTGACTTATCCACTTTGGAAAGGGTTGCTTAATCCCCCGTCCTGCAGTTGCAAGATTCATCCATAATTCTGTATACAACGTTAAGTTATCAAAGAGCGTCTGCCAATCTTTCTGTTCGGCAGCCTGATTTATTCTCTTCTTTATTCGTGTAATTTCATTTTGTATTTCAACAATCTTTATCCCAGTCGGGCTACCCACGCGTTCACTAGAAGAGTGCATATATTCAGGAATATCAATTTTTATCGTTCTTAAACAATCAGCCCATAACTGCTCAAGTTTCCTCTGTTCAAAAGATGCATAATGAATTAAGTTATCATAATTCCGACCTGATGCATTCGTCACTGCTTTAACGACAGCTAAATCACCTTGGCTATGCTCATATAACAACCGTGGAAGAAGATCTTTAATGCTTTTTAGGCTGATTTCTAACTCTTTCGGCACACTGTTAATAAGTCTTCTAACTTCGCGTTCAACTGCCGGTTGACGGGTTTTAATCGCAAGATTTTTGACTTGATTCACCAAATCATTGAGCTCACTTGGTAAAACCAAATGTAATTTCTTGGTCCATGGCACATGAAATTTAGACTCTTCTGGCTTTGTTTTGAGTGTCGGTGTGCCTGCTAAAACGCTCAATACGTATGCAGATAAAGTATGATCATACTGAATAGCAATATTATTCTGATCAGTATTTTGACTAAAACACGGCGCTGTTAATTCAGTAACCGAACGTCCAGTGAGTAAACTCAATATCAAAGCTAATTTTGCGCGTAAAATTAAGCTGGTATCAGCCTTAGATGGTTGACAGAGCCTAAACACATCTTGAATCGAATTTAATGACAATCGCCATTTGGTCCAAACTAAACCAACATTTGTAGCTTCAACATGCTGAGAGGTAGACTTAGATGCATAAAACCCTCGAATTAAATCGGATTGTTCGGCCAAAAAAAATGTAAACAATGGCTCCAATGGTGTTTCATCTTCTTCAATCTCATCATACTCAAATACTTCAGAGACTAGACCACGATGAATTTCATCTACATCCTCTAAAGGTTGGATAGCAATACTTAATGAGCCGTATCGTTGCAAGATCAGTTTTTGATGCTTTAACCCTATACGGTGTAAAAACTCTCGACGTTTTTTCTTATTTTTTAGTCGATTCTTTTGCCAAATTTGTGATAAAAAGAGCTTTAATGCATAAAAAACTTCATTTAATCGTTTGTCTTCAGAACCAGCGGACATCAAATGAATCAGTTGTTTCGGTCCGTTTTTAGTCAGTAATTTTTCGACTTGTTCTAAAATATCCTCATTACTTGGATCACCCAACAGCCTGATCGCTAAAAAGGCGTTATACACACGAGATCCTTTTTGATCTTTCAGCTTTATGCTTCCATCACCCTTTAAATAATGACTATAAAGCTTTAGAGTGTGTACATTTTTTTGAAAGTGAAATATTTGCTCTAAAAACCAAATGATTACAGTATCAAAACGCTCATTATTTCGACTTAGTCCTGCTTGAATCAATAGCAAATCACAAATTCCACTGTCTCCAGTGTATGGACGTAATGGCGTGAGTTTATGTTTGTTTCTATCTGTTGTTTCTGAGAAAAAATGTGAATGTTGATCAGAATCCTGCAATCTACTAATGATCTTTAACGTATTAAGCTCATCACGAAATTCTGGTAATTCATCATCCCCAATCAATGTGAAGATTCGCTGACAAATGACAACGATACCGGCTAAGCTATAATGTGCACGTAATAAAAATAATGCTCGGAGGAGTTTTTGTTCTTCTATAGGGGAATTCTGGTTTATCCATTCTAGCAGTTGCTTAAAATAAATATTCATAGCCCACTCCTAAGACGATAGATCCATGCTTTCCCAAAGTCTGTTAAAGCTAAAGCAACTTCTGCAGTTGGAGCCACGCGAACAATTTGCTTTTGATATTTTTGATAAAGTTCTTCTAGTTGAGGTAAAAGCACAAAAAAGTCAGCTATGTGAAAATAGGGTTGCACAGATTTTCCAAGCTCTTTTACTTTAATTTTTTCTAATGGCAAAAGCTTCTGAGAGATATAACCTGCTAAAACATTTTCGATTAAAAAAGTACCACTAACCACCGGTGGTGCCCAATCTACCAATTTTTGAACAAAGGAAATCGGTAGTTTTTTTAAAAAATGCTGTGTATGAAAAAATAAAGGCATTTCTTCTAGATCTAAATGCTTTAGTCGAAGTTCTTTTGCAACAACCATCTTATCCTGCACTTTATCCACTTTATCCACTTTACCCCAGTGTCTTCTTTTCACACTGTCCTTTAGAGTTTTTACATCACATAAATCACTAGCGACAGCACGCAGTAACTTACGATATGTCGCGAGCAGTAGTAGTGCTTGATTTTTAATTTCTTCTGAAAACCTACTCTTTTCCCGATTAAGTAACATCATTTTCAAAACTAAAACAGGGCATGGTTTTTTAAACCTGCCCTCAGATATTGTTAATGCATCAATGAGCAATGGTGTCATCATTTTTTCTGCAAGTTAAGTTATTTTTAGCGTTGAAATAATAGACTAACATAGTCCCAAAATAAATAAAATTAAATCAAACAAATTTAAGATTTAATAATAAAATATTTGATTTATATAATTTATTTACTAACTTTATTTTTATATCAATTTGTAGAGCCTGTAAATTGTTTTGACTCTTGATTAATCCTAAAAATATCTATGCTTTGATCAATAATTTAGCTGTTAATCACTAGGTTCCAGTTCACTTATTTTCAGACAGTAACCAATCGAGAGCATTCATTTTTACAATACCATTATAATTGGCTTCAGTACCTATAGTATCTAAGGTCAATAAATACTTGGGATACGAGTCAGAAACTTTCTGCAATGGGCGTAACTCTCGGGCTAATGTTTCTTCATTCAGTGTTTCTAACGCGACTTGGTAATAAGTTAAATTCTGTAACGTATCAACAGCAACAAAATCAATTTCATATTCATCAAGTCGCCCAACATAAACAGTATAGCCTCGTCTGACGAGCTCAAGATAAATCACATTTTCTAAAATATGGCCTTGATCAGCATTTGCATCAGGCAACATAATTCGGCGCAAGCCAACATCAACTAGATAGTATTTTTCAGAGGTTTGTAATAGCTCTCGCCCACGTACTTTAAATTGTGCTGCACTATAAAATAGTAAACTATCCTGTAAACCCTGAATATATCGTTTTACTGTTTCAAATGAGATCTTAACTCCACTTGAAACAAAGGTATTTTTAATTTTATTAATAGAAATAGGTGAGCCCGTAACACTTGCCAAATACTTTGCAACACGCTCCAAAGCGTTAATATCTGCAGTATTCAAGCGAGGAATAACATCCTTAAACATGACACTCGCATAGACTGCTTGTAAGTAATCATAGGTTTCCTGCTGATTAGTCATTGCAAGTGTATAAGGGAAACTACTGCGAGTGTACATCGCATACAAATCACGATTGGATAATTGTTGGATGGTTGGATTATTTTCAGTATGCCATTGTTTAAACTCTTGGAATGACAGAGGTAAAACATGCTGCTCGATATAACGCCCTGTAAGTAACGTCGCTAATTCCCCACTCAAAAAGAATGCATTTGAACCTGTAATATATAGATCGATATAGTCACGAATATATAAAGAATCGACTACTTTTTCAAAATTTTGAACATGCTGTATTTCATCTAAAAAAACATAGTTTTTTTTGTTTTTATCGACTTTCGAAAGTACATAATCGTGTAATTTACGATAATCGGTGTGATGTGGTTCCGTTAATTAGACCACTCAATTCAGTTTTATAAGTGATAAATCCGCTCTAAATATTTAAATTATGCTGCCATTACTTTTAGTAAATGTTGATCATAAAATTCATTTGGTGTTGCCTTATTCAAACTTGAATGAGGACGTATCGTGTTATAAAAATCCAAATATTCAGCAATTGATTGTTTCGCTTGTTTAACCGTATCGTAAGCCTTCAAATAGACTTCCTCATGCTTCACGCTGCGCCATAAACGCTCAATCATCACATTATCTCTCCACCGTCCTTTCCCATCCATACTGATACTGATATTTCGCAATTTTAACTCATTCAAAAATGCCTCGCTTGTGAATTGACTGCCTTGGTCTGTATTAAACACCTCTGGACAACCATATTTCACAATTGCTTCTTGCAACGCATCTATGCAAAAGTCTGTTTCCATACTGATCGATACACGATGAGCCAGTACTTTACGACTATGCCAATCTATAATTGCACACAGATAGACAAAGCCTTTAGCCATAGGAATGTATGTGATATCTGTACACCAGACTTGATTAGAGTGATCGATGACCATGTTTTTCAACAGATATGGGAAAATACGGTGTGCAAGATTAGGCTTACTGGTATTGGGTTTTGGATACAAGGCATGTATTCCCATCAAGCGCATTAAACGTCGGACTTTACGCCGACCTATTTGATGCCCTTGACGCTGTAGCATATCTCGTATCATTCGACTGCCCATAAATGGGTAGTCGAGATGAATTTCATCGATCAGACGCATCCAACTCAAATCAGTTGATGAAATCTCTTTGGGCTTGTAATACAACGTACTGCGATTGATTTGAATCAATTGCGATTGTTGTCGTACCGAAAGTTGATGGGTCTTATCGATCATTTTTTGCCGCTCAGCTGCCCTATTTTTCTGAGCGCACCTTCTAAAAAATCAATTTGCAATGCCTGATGTCCTATCTTGGCATGTAGAGCTTTGAGGTCAATCTCAGGTTCTTGTTGTGCTGTTGGTCGTGAAAAAATATTGATTGATTGCTCAAGCAGTTGATTTTTCCAATCGATGATTTGGTTTTGATGTAAATCGAATTGAGTAGAAAGTTCAGCGAGTGTGTGGTCGCCTTTAATTGCTGCGAGAGCAACTTTAACTTTAAACTCTGCTGAATGATTACGACGTTTTCTTCGTGTCATGGTTGACTCCAAAAACAAGCATTTCCCATGCTTATTGGGGAGTAGATTATCACTTATAGACGTGGTCTAAAATCCTAGAACCACATCAGTGAGTTCTTCAAATTCCATATATTCGAAATTAATAGCAATGATATTTTCATCTTGTACACCTTGCTCTTTTAGATCTTGTTGGAACATCGCTAGTAAAGTAGATTTTCCAGAACGACGTACACCCGATAGTACTTTAATGAGATCACGGTTTTTCCATGTATTCAGAAATTTCAGGTAGCTTTCACGTCGAATATTATTCTTTATCATTATTTACACTTAGACTCTAAACTTTTCATATATCTTATCAGAATTTAGATCACATAAGAAATATTCTTTGTTTTCAAGAAAAGTTTAAATTCTAATTGAAATATTTAAATTCCTATTATCGCAGGTGTTAGAGGTGCTATAGACAATAGATTTTCACTGGAATATTTTTTTCAAACACGATATAGAATATTACGTCTATGTAGATACTAAGCTGTTTTTAAAAAATCAGAGATGGTCACATCTAAAACTATCAGCCAATCACACAGTCCAGCACCATCCATCTTCCAACACAGCAAGAATCTTGTGAAACGAAAGACCAGCTGCAAATCGAACTGGAACGTGTAGAAAACAGTATTGTTCAACTCAATCACGAAATCAGTATTTACCAACGCTATGCCGATCAATTCCCACGGCTGTCGAATGCTCTTCATTATTCCTGCATGAATCACAGCCAAAATAATTTAGAACTACTCGAATGTGAAACGTAAGAGTCTATATGTACATATGGTTCATTTGTAGCAAACGAGAACCTCAACTAAAACGATCTCGTGTCCTTTAGAATGTTTGCGTAGCAGTCATGCTTATAGTGTGACTTTTGATAATGGTAAGGAGTTTTCAGAGCATAGTATGATAACAGATGCATGCATAGACACTTACTTTGCGGATCCATAAAAGTCTAATCAACGCGCTAAAAATGAAAATACGAATGAATATTTACCAAAATCCTTATCGTTTGATGATGTATCAAAAGAGCGAATAGAATAGATAGAGTTTGGTCTAAATAATCGTCCTAGAAAGATACTATGTTGGTATACACTCAGTGAAGTGATTGCTGGTTTTTATAGTGTTGCACTTGTTGCTTCAATTCGTCTTATTTAAAATTTTATTAAAAAAATTAAATTAAAGGTTTATAAGTATTTATATATGTTTATATATGTTTAATAAAGTTTATGAGGATATTTTTATATTTAAATTCAAGTGGTTATTCATTAATAACCATACGTTTTGTCCGTTCAACCATACGTTTTGTCCGTTCAACCATACGTTTTGTCCGTTCAACCATACGTTTTGTCCGTTCAACCATACGTTTTGTCCGATAACCATACGTTTTGTCTCAATTTATCCACAAAATTATCAATAGTAAAAATTCTCTTAAAGTGAATATACAAATATTCATTGCAGTTAGCACAATAAAAACTATAACCATGAATTTTTTCTATTCCAAATAAATGATGATGTTTTAAGCACTATCAATACGTTTTGTCCGATGTACATGCTTTTTTATTGAAGATTGGTTTTTCTTTCTATTGATATATTGGATTATTTTACTTATTTTTTTTATTGTAATGACATTAAAAGCATTTAATAGCAATGCTTTGAGCTTATTTGAATTTTATTTTTGATATAACCATACGTTTTGTCCTGTTCTCATTATTTATTAGATTATATGAAATGACCATACGTTTTGTCCGTTGTTGATAATTTTATTAAATATCTGTGAATAACCATACGTTTTGTCCGTAAGCTAAAAGATATATTTTTATTGATCTGTTTGCTTTCATTGTTGATTTCAATACAAAATGTTATTAATGTATGGTTATAAAATTGTAACCACGGAGTTTGGTTTGAAAAGTACAGAATTAATAAAGCCTTCTTCTCGTCGTGTTCAATACACTGATTTAGTGGCTACACGTAATGATATGACCACTGCAAATTACAGTTATGAATCTAATGAAGAAAAGCTAGTGTACTGTGCTATGGTTGCTGTGCGCAAAAATGAACTAAATAAAAATATGCGCTTTGATCCAGATGAGTTAATTACGATTAGTGCAGCTAATTTTGGTGAATTGATTTCAGAAAAAGATTTAGATAAAGATGTTGTCACAGCAAGTGAGCTATATGAAATTCATCGGTATGGTGAAAAGGCCTTGCAGCGTGTTTATGATAGTTATAAGCCTAAGGTAATGTTGATCAAGAAAAAAGATGATCCTACACCAATTAAGGTACCAATGATTATTTATTGTCATTATAGTAAAGAAACTAAATGCATGCAGATTCGTTTTGCTAGAGAATTTTATAATTACTTCTATAACTTAATTAATCCGACAGGTATGACGCATTCATTTAGTACACACCAAATTCGCTATGTTATGCGGATGCGTTCTAATTATGCCATGCGGATTTATAGGATTCTCAATTCTGAATTATGGAAAGCTGAGTCATTAGGTATTCAGCAAATTCATGATATAAGTTTGGAAAGATTGCGTTTTGCTTTAGATATTGAAGATAAATATAAACTAATCGATAACTTAAAAAGCCGTGTTTTGAATGTTGCTAAAACACAAATTAATAAGTTAAGTAATCTTGAAATTGATTATGAAACGATTAAAAATGGAAAATTTGTTGTAGGTATACGTTTTACTTACAAAATGAAGGAAGAGCATAGAAATCTAATTTTTCAACGTATTATTGATCGATTAAAAGAAAAACATCTTAAAAATGCAATTCCATATAGTGATGATGGATCACACTTTAAAGATAAAGAACGCGTTAAATATATTAAACCAGTCACTAAGTTGAGCTCTAAGCAAATCACAGTTTTAGTGAATTGTGATGTTTTCTTAAACGATTATGGTTGTTTTTTAGGTGATTTGGATACGATTACAGCTAAAAAAACGATGCGTAGCTTATTAACAAATAAGTTAGATATATTGAATGATCATAAACTTATTGATCTGGATTACTATTTTTGGATACAAGCAAAACGCAATATGAATATCTTTAAAAAAGATGCGTCTGAAGATAATATGGCAGAGCATGAAGATAAAAATATTGCAGATTCTGATATGGATGAAATTTTAGATCCTGCAGAAGATCAACTACCTTTCTGATGATAACCTTTCTTATGTATCATTTTTTAATCTTATATATATGGTAAATGGTAGTATCCAATATCAATCTATAACATATTGGATACTCAATTATAAATTTCCACTGTGGAAATTTATAATTTTTTATACCTTATCGTCTAAATCAGCAAGAAAAGCTTCTAGTTTTTCAATTTTTTCTTGATTAAATTCAGCATTTAAACTAGTACGAATATTTACGACTGTCTTCCCATTGAGATTTTTTTCAATCTTAATTGAGCCAAATTTAAGACCATTTTTATCTTTTAGTACCATTTTATTAATTTTAGACGTATTTGTGATATTTTGTTCTTGCTTTTTAGCTATCTCTTGTACAGTTAATGCTTTTTCTATTTCGTAAATGAATTTTTTTGATGGACGATTAGTTTCTGTAAATTCATTTAGATATTTTTTCCATATATTAAATGTGGCAGATTCAACCAATTGATGATTAAATTTTAAAACGAGTTTATTTAATTCGGTTAACAATTGTTGTGCAGTTGCACCTGAAATAGCTTTTGGATTTATTTTTAGATCTTCTTTTATATAATCTGGAAGTTTATAAAAGCTCATTAATCTAAAGTATTTAGATTGATCTAGTTGATATTTTTGAGTGATAAATTCTACATTTTGTATAGAGTATCCAAACTCATTACAATGTTTTTGTATGGCGTTGACTAATTCAAAATCACTAAGATCCGATCGATGTAAGTTATCAATCAATGAAATTAAAGCTGTTTTTTCCTTGGATTTATCATCTCGAATAATTGCACGAATCGTCTTATGCTTTAATATATCTCTAACAGCTCTAAACCTTTTTTCTCCACCGACGAGCTCATATCTTTCCTCTTTTTTTATAACAACAATAGGGTAAATTTGTCCATTCGTTGCAATACTCGTGGCAAGAATTTCAACTTCCTGTAAAACTTTATCTGTAATAATACGAGGTTGATGCTCTGAGAAGTCAATAAGTTCTATAGGTACATCAACAATATTATTTTCAATTGATGATATTAATGATACTTTTCCTGTTCCTGCTGCATTAATAAATGCCTGCTCCATTTCAAGAGAATCATTAAAATCGACAATTAATGGTTTTTTTGCCATTACAGGATCTCCACCAAAAATTCATTTAATTCATCTTTTGCTTTGCTGCTACCCATTTCTAATACTGATTTTCCTTCGATCATCGCATCGCGAAATTGTTTGCGATCACGCAAAATTGTATTTAGTGTTTTAACAGACTTGACTTGCTGTAATAGCTCTAAAGCAGCATCAATTTCTGTAGATTTATTATTAGTTGGGGCTTTATTTAACACCACAAATGTTTTTAAATTTTTATTCACTTGTTTTGCTGTATTTACTAATCTTAGAACAAAAGGTAGTACTTCAATATCTGTTTGACTAGGTTGTGTTGGAATAATAAGAACATCTGCTGTTAATAATGCTGAACGAAATTCAGCTGAATCACGCCCTGCAACATCCAATACAATATATTTATTATTTTGTTTTAATTGTTGTAATTCTTCTTTTAAATTATCTTTAAGAGCAATGGTTGTAATAGAATCTTGTAGTCTACGTTTACTCCATTTTATAGAGGATTGTTGATCATCTCCATCTACAAGAGTCGTCTTGCCTTTTTTACTCAGAGCAACAGCTAAGTTGGTTGATAGCGTTGTCTTTCCAACACCACCTTTTTGATTTGCGATTACGTATATTGTCATGGGTAATATATATAAAAATTAAATTTATATTAGCATAATAAAAAAATAAAAAAAATATTTTTAAATTTCCACTGTGGAAATTTAAAAAATCAAATTATCTATAAGCCTAGTTATTATCTTTTTCGGATTCAATAGGCTTTGTTGCATAAAGAATTTAAAAGTAAAGCTTCCCCAAATCACTCAAATTTAAGTGACAACTTGGGTATGAGGTCGACCTAATTCTGTAAATTTATTGAGAACTGCCAGACGTGCATGAATCTCATCATTTTTGATGGCACCTGCTTCTTTTATTGAAAGGATAAGATGATCAAATAGGTTGTTATCCATGGAATTGCTCTTTCACATTATTGATGCAGGATCGAATTTTTTATTGGGCTGAAAGAATTCCGCCTAAAACTCAACGCCTAAATCGACTAAAGACGGATCACTTTCAAACGCTTCCTTCAGGACTTGCGCATCACTATCAGGAACACTATCTTTTAGCGCTAATTTTATACAAAAAAATGAGGGCATTAGGCCCTCATTTTTCTTACTCTATTTTCTTATGGTTTTTAGATTTGCAGTCGATGAATACCAACTATCACCTGTAATAAATTGAATCTTTGCACCCCAACTGAGTACTTCACTTAACATATCCATAAAGTAATCATTCTTGGTTTTACTTTCAGATTTGTCATAAATTCGGAAATTAATTGGAATATTTTGACCATTTTGATCTGTCGCATACAAGGTAATGAGATTAATACCCTTGACGGATCGGTGGTGTTTGCCTGACCAAAAATAGCTAACTAAGTCCATATGCTGACTATACGGTTTATCTAAAACAGTATCATCAATACTGACTATAAGTTTATTATTATCAATATGTTGAATTGCTTCTTGATATAGGTCGTGAGGTGTGTAGTCTTCACGCTCTAGAAAGCGATTTACACTATCATGCGAGATGTTATAAGTCTCGGCAAGTTGTGTGCAGCTAATAGAGTTCGGTTCTGTCATGAGAAAGCCCATATAAATGGGTAGAGTACAGGTTGCTGTAGAAGCATGTTTAATTCGTCTAATCACAGATACTTTATAAAGCATTTTAATACTTTTTTGAATCTGTCAATGCGTAAGTCCTATAAAGAATTAAATCAGGCTCAGTTCAGCTTTTACATTCGACGCATTGAGATGAATGAATGCCTAATGAGCTGTTAATGAGAAGATTGAAATTTGCAAAGGCTGATTTAACGCGAGCAAACTGAAGCTCCCTCTTCTCCAGTAATATCCTATTAAATGCGATAGAATAAATAATCAGCAAAGCTCAGCAGGTCGCTTGGATGAACCCAGCAAGTACAGCAACGGTTTTAGCAGAAGCCGTATTGAAAACCGCGAATTTACTTGGTCTTAGCAATACTCAACTGACTGCTGTGATGGGTCTCGATCTCGCTTCGATGAACCAAATCGAATTCTCAGCTGTATTAGAACCCACATCTGCACAAGGTGAAGCTGGATTATTACTGATTCGTCTTTATCAAAGCTTATCAACACTCACGGGCGGTGATTCTGAATGGATTGATTATTTTATGAATGCATTCAATACCGCAACCGATGGTGTCCCGACTCAGCAAATTCAAACCAGAGAAGGCTTAGAGAAAGTCTTAACAGTTGTTGAAGCCCTAAACAATCGATGATTTATTTAACTCATTCTTTTAGGGTCTGTTGAGAATTACCGAGAGTTAATTAAACTCGCGCATAATTGAATCATGGCTTCAAAACTCGTATCTGTTTTACAACTACGCATCGCTATACGTTTAAATTCTTTTAACTTACAGAAATAGTTTTCAATGAGATGACGCCATTTATACATAATCGTATCAAATGCTCTCATTACTTTTCGATTAGATTTGGGTGGGATCACCACTTTCACTTTACGTTCATTGAGTTCTTGAATAAGCCAATCTGCATCAAATGCTTTATCCGCTAGTAATGCTTGAAAATCAACATCTTCAATTAAAGGTTTGGTTTCTACTCAATCGTGATATTGACCAGGCATTAATCGAAACTTAATGAGGTTGCCTAGACTATCCACTAAGGCAAGAATTTTACAGGTCATTCCACCTCGAGATTTACCTATAGATTGTTTGAAAGTCCCCCTTTTTGCACCTTGCCCATGTCGATGAACTTTAACAATCGTTCCATCAATCATGGCGTATTCCAAATCAACATCTTCATTTACAGATGCAAAAATAGTTTCAAATACACCAGCTTTCACCCAGTCACGGTATCTTTTAAAGACGGTATTCCATTTACCAAAATGAGCAGGTAGATCACGCCATGGACTGCCTGTACGGGCAATCCAGAGGACTGCTTCTAAAAATAATCGATTATCTTTTCCACTACGACCTCGATCGGTCACTTTACCTAGGCAAAAAGGTTCCATTTTTGCCCATTGGGCATCAGTAAGTATGTATCTATCCATAGTACTATTATAAATTAATCAGTTGCCTTTGTTAATTCTCAACAAGCCCTAGCAAATCAGCTTCAATTTGCTTGATTAGAAATTCTGATCATCAATCATTAGCATCACTTCCGTTAAAAACCCATCAAACATTAAAGTTTGTGCTCAATACGCCACCATAAACATGGTTCATAATCAAATTTCCAGCCGTCAGAAATTTAAAATATCTCCAGCAGAATCAATCAATTAATTAATTAATGTTAAGATATGTAAAAAGATCCAATCACAGCGTTGACAGCTTAAGCGATACCCAGTTAAGCTAATTGGACACAGCAAAATCTGTGTTCAGGCGTAGGAAACCTGATAATATCTACAAGCGCAAACAAATGTCGCTTATGCGACTATTTTTTTGTCTATTGTTTAGCTGTCGTTATGGCGGCTTGACAGGACAGCTTTATGCTGGCCGTACCTTGTAGAACGGTATTTCCTACTCCTGTTAAGCTGCCACCATCACCGTAGGAAAGTGCTGGCGGTAAGTGTTAAAACTTATCTACAAGGAAACGACTATGAACGCAATTCTTCATGGTGCAAACACTTGCACACCTAAAAAACAAGCCTCGCAACTGATTGTTGAACTTGGCAAATCAATTTCAAATCCTCAGCGTCAAACACTCGCCAATCTTTATATTGCTGTTGACACTGCAAACTCCTTACTCAAAGAACTTGAACAAGCACATCAAATCATTCATCAATGCATGCATGAAATGACTGATGAGCAAATTCTTGAAGTTGCAAAGCTCAATCAAAATAACAATTTATCATCGCTCTGGGCATTTCGTACACATCAACGTCACAAGATGATTGAACGTGCACAACGTGTTCTACGTGGGGCGAATCATGTCCAAGACCAATAATAATAACCTCCTGATTTCTGGAGACTATCCTCTGATTGCTTCGCCAACGCTTGCAAAAGCGTTTGGCGTGGCTGCCGCCAATTTTTTACAGAAGCTGCATTACTTTTTAGAAAATAACGAAGGAAAAACCTTTAATGGAAAAAAGTATTGGTTCCATAATTATGAACAGTGGCAAACCACGCTCGGTGTATATAGCATCTCAACGATTAAAAGAATCGTAGCAAAGTTAAAGCAAGCTGGAATTCTTGTGATTGAAAAATTGGCACAGAATAAATGGCTACAAACCAATTTCTATACAATTAACTATAAGAAACTCCTCTGTACACGACAAATTTCATAGAGCCCTTGTCCTATCAGGCTTTTTCTTTCTTAAAATTGCTAGCACTTTCTTAAATTCTTCTTTTTTTCCAAAACCAATCAAACGTAGAATAGCCATTTGAACATAGTCCAAACCGTAGCGAAA
>NZ_JAMFKZ010000027.1:0-29934 GCF_023488045.1 Acinetobacter sp. ANC5681 | reverse complement strand
GTTTTTCACTGCCTGCACTGCGCGTCATTCGTACACTTAACCAATTGCTCGAATGGAGAGACAAACCGCTTGTGATTCGCTGCGACAATGGACCTGAATTTATCAGCCACGAATTCGTACGTTGGGCAGCTGAGCATGGTATCCGTATTGAATATATTCAACCAGGCAAGCCACAACAAAATGCTTATATCGAACGATACAATCGTACAATGCGTTATAGTTGGGTGAGCAAACATTTGTTCGATACATTGGAGCAAGTACAAGATTATGCAACACAGTGGTTGTGGCACTACAATCATGAACGACCACATCAAGCTAACGGAGGCAAACCACCTTTGATGGCTGCTTAACCTCTACTTTTAAATTCAGTTATTTATGGGAGGATTACCAAACCACAAAGATGGCTGTGATGGCGATCAATAACAGTGGGGATGCACTCAGCATGAATCTTTGGGTTTTGAGGTTGAAGTCGGTGTCATATTTTTTTGAATATTGCTTATATTTCAAGGCAAAGCAGAGGCTTGATACAAAGCATCCGATGAGGAAACTCAGCATTAACGCCATGCGATAATGGTCAATGCTGAGGTACGTTCCTGCTGTAAATTTATGGAACTGGTAGTAGTTGCTGCCCATGAGAAAAATTAGGCACAACAACCCAAGCCCCATGGCGTTGTATTCCATTTTTTTGTTGTGATCTTGGTATAAAAACTTAGTGATAAGCATGCTTAAACTAAGGCAAAGTGGGACCAAAATTACTGTAATGCTGATCAGTAAGTTACTGAATAGCCATGATTGAAGGTCTGGATTGTTTCTAAATTGGTAGATATTTAAAAATGGGAAAAACACCACTGGAAAGAAGTACATATAGGACAGCTTAAACGAGTCCATATTTTTAATTTTCATCATGTGGGATCAGAGTCCTGACTGTAACTAAGGTAGTTAGGTAGGTATTATGTGTGATGTTAAGCTCTAAATTTTGCACATAATATAAGTATTTGATTTTAAATGTTATTGTATTTATGTAGTAAAAATAAAACTCAAATATTAATATTTATAAGTTATTGAAATTTAATATAAAATTCAGATCACACATAATGCCTACCTTGATTTGAAAAGAAGCTATTGTGTGTGTCGATCAAAGCATTAGAAAGGTCTCTAGTTCTTTATCCTGTCTACCTGACTTAGAATATGATTTACGTAGGCTTTACTCAGGATTACGTCAATGTCAGCAGTAAATGTAATTAATGAAAATGACGATGAGAGAGAAATTGCTTCTCAGGCAGCTTGTGCACTTCGAGAAAGCTTTATTACCGCAGCTCAAAGTGGAGCAGTTCTGTATGTTGAAAACGATTGAACCGTACCGGGTTTGTCGGAGACTTTTTTATTTAAGTTAGGCCACCTGACCTAACGGGTTAATCTTATCATAGTACATTTGTTATTGACGTGTTCTCACGAGCAATTGTTGGATGGAAAGTATCTACACGGATGAATACAGATATGGTACTCGATGCATTGGAGCAAGCATTGCACGATCGAGGCATGCCAAAGAATGTGATTCATCATTCCGATAGAGGTGTTCAATATCTTTCTATTCGCTATACCAATCGTTTAGAAGCTGCAAATTTACGAGCATCAGTCGGTACAACTGGTGATTCATACGATAATGCTCTGGCTGAAACGGTGAATGGCTTATACAAAACAGAGGTGATTGAATATTTAAAAGCAGATTGGCAAGGTTTAGCAGATGTACAACTTGCGACACTAAACTGGGTAGATTGGTTCAATAAAAAGCGTGTACACAGTGCACTGGGTTATGTATCGCCTTTTGAGTTTGAAGCAATGTACTATGATAAGATTAACCCGTTAGGTCAGGTGGCCTAACTTAAATAAAAAAGTCTCCGACAAACCCGGTACGGTTCACTTGGCTTTCTTTGAGTTTGCGAGATAGTTCTTGATTTCAACTACACGAGATTCTGGAACACGCAAAACTTTTGTAGGTTCATCATAAAGAGCTTTACGTCCTGCCCCTTCTCTACTTCCACCATACTGGTTTACCATCTATGTCTCTCCCTGTATAAACTTGATATTGTAACAAAATCAAGTTTATTAATTAGAAGAAGCTAAGACAATGAAATTACGATAAATGGTTAGTCACTTTTATATTAGTATTTCTGCGAAATCAATCTCTAAAAATATAAGGGAGACTACCTCCCTTATATTTCAACCAATCGAGATAATCGGTTATCTTATATCTCTAGACCACATATCTTTTACTTAATCCCCATTCTGCCAATATCCGTCTATATGTCGTTGAAGATTTGTCTGCTGCAAAGTGCGCCTCCATTGAAACATCTAATGGAAGTTCTTCCGGTTTTTGACTCTCAACAATATCCTGATCCTCTGCAAAAATTTGTGCATTGAAGTCATATACAGCCTGTAGGTCACCCGTCGTATCAAAATTACGTGTCAACGGAACAAATAGCCTGGTTTGATTATGCGAAACAGGACAACAAGCATTCAAAATTTTTAAAATCCCATTGTTAGGAAAATAGACAGTAAGTGTTGCCGAGAATGGAGGATATACATCAAATTCTCGTTTCCATAAGAAATTCTCTGGCTCTAAATGTCTCAAACTATGAGGAAAGTTACTTACTGTAGAGATATAAATCGTTTTAAGTCCATAATCTGTTCTTTCAGTTTCATATTTTGGCACTACTGGATTATCACGATCAGCGAATGCCTTGTTATGCACCCAGGCAAAATGTGCCACATCGATAAAACCTTCAAGCTGACGACCACTAGAACCTGCTATATCAACAAATGGTGGGAGTATTGATTGATGTTCATCCGAATCCCAAGTTTCAAGAACTGGAAAATTAGCTTCACTTTCATCACGGCTAAATAAGCTGGTCCAAACTAGTCCATATTTCTCAACTACAGGGAATTTAGTTAAGGTGAACCGATCTGAAATTTGGGTAAGTTCTGGTTGAGCAGGGATTTTTACGCACTTACCTTGTGCGTTATAGTTGAGCCCATGATAGGGACAAACAATATTTTCACCTTCTACCCATCCTTTACTTAATGGCACTCCTCGATGTGGACAGATATCTCTGACCAGATGAATTTCTCCACTTTCAGTTTTATAAATAGCCATTTTGACATCAAGAAGCTGAACTTGTTGCGGTTGAGTCGTTACATCCTGGATTTGAACTACCGGATACCAATGCTGCGCTAGAATATTCCAGTCATTTGGGTCAAATTGACTACATTGTGGCTGAGTGAATAAATTGAGAACTGGTATTGCATTCATTTTAGCGCTGCCCCTCTTATAAGTTATTGATTAATTCAAACTTCTTAGCATTGCTTCATCATGACTTTTTCTTTTCTATCTGTCTATTAAAGACTTTAGGAATGGTATTTCTAATTTTTAGAACACTTTTCTTATTATTGTTCTTCTTATCTAAACTTAACGAATAACTAGCATTTTATAACTCATCACAATTCTTAATTGATGCTGAATTACTTGGACTCCTATTACTACTCTGACTTTATTTAGTGTTGCCTTTTTGGCAACGAGTTGAGCGAGATTCTCTGCTATGCACGGAATTAAATTGTCATTAAGTTGATAACAACAAAGTTCAAAGAGCCACAAAAATGTTGATATACACACCACCTTCTACGGCTAAAAGTATTCCAGTAATCGACTTAAGCGACAGTTTTTCCGATAACCTAGAAAAACGGAAATCTGTTGCGTGGGAAATCCATAAAGCATGCAGAACAACAGGTTTCTTCTATATTAAAAATCATGGTATCGCTTCTGAAGTTCTCCAAAAACAATTAGACATTGCAAAACAGTTTTTTGACCTTCCGATTGAAAAGAAACTAGAAATTGATTTCAAAAACTCCAAATGCCTTCGTGGTTATGAACCAATGGCAGCTCAAACACTTGATGAAGGCTCTCCTCCTGACTTAAAAGAAGGGTTCATGTCAGGGAAAAATCTAGATTCAAGTCACCCATATGTCCAAAAAGGCTATCCACAACATGGGCAGAATCAGTGGCCTGAAGATCTTCCTGAAATGAAGACCCAGACCGAAACCTATATTCAACAGACTTTAAAACTGGGTAAGCATCTAGCTGGCCTATTGGCACTTTCTCTTGGGCTTGAAGAAAACTACTTCGAGGCAGGCTATGATGAAACTGTCATTATTACCCGTATGCTTCACTATCCTCCTCAATCTGAAAAAATTGTAAACAATCAGCTAGGGTGCGGTGCGCACACTGATTGGGGGTTACTGACGCTCTTATTGCAAGATGAAGTAGGTGGACTAGAAGTACGCAATAGTGAGGGTGAATGGATACGTGCACCTCACATACCAGATACTTTTATCGTAAACCTCGGTGATTTAGTCCAATTCATGACTAATGGACTCTACCTCTCAAATATGCACCGTGTTTTCAATAGTAAAGCAGGTGTCTCACGTTATTCGGTTCCAACCTTCTTTGACTTGGATTACGAATACAAAATCAAAACGCTGCAAAATTTAGGTGATCAATTTAAGGCTGAACCTAAAGAAATGACTGTAGGTGAATACCTAGCCTATATGTATCAAAAAACTTACGCATCGAAAAAAGAAGCCGTTTAATTTATTCAACAGTTGGTATCAAAATTATGAAAAAAATGTTTCCTCTAGGTTGTGCTGGTTTAGGCATTCAAAACTCATCAAAAGAACGACCAGTAAGCCTGAATGAGCCTACTATTCTCGAACAGTTCGAAATGCTAAAAGCTGCGGAGGTCTTTGATTTTCTGGATCGTATCCCTCTTGAAGATAGTCAAATAGATGCTTACATCAAGGCAAGTCAGAAAACAAATATCCCTATTTATTCTGGTTGTGGCTTATATGTCATTGGCAAGGATGAGGAAGCATTCAAACAGGATATTAATCGTAGTGCCGCTGTAGGGGCCAAATTCCACAACATGATGATTTGGGCAAAACATGCAGATGGTCATTATGTAACGAACGAAGAAGTTGCTAAAACTTATATCGATTTCTACACCTACGCTCAAAGTAAAGGAATAACGGTTACCTTAGAGTGCCACGTTGATAACTGGTCTGAAGATTATCGTCGAGTAATTCCGGTGGCAGATCTTATAGAAAAAGAAGGTGTGCCGTTTGAGTTTGCAATGGATTACAGCCATTGTATTTTTAAAATTGAAAATGAAATTGAGCTTGCTGTATCACAAATGCGTGATGATCCTGAAGCTATCAGAAAGTTAGATCCTTTTAATAATGATAGTTTTGCAGATGATTGGCTGAATCGAAATTTAGTTACATGGGGGCAGATCCGTCCTGCAGTCCCGAATAATCCAGTTAACTGGTTAGCATTTGAAACAGGACCATATAATGGCTTAGGAACAAATCGTCCTGGCCGAGGAATTCAGTATCCATTTAATCAACCTACGGAAGGTGAATGGCATACAGACTTCTGGCATGCATATAAGCTTGCACCAACCAAAGAAGTCATTCGTAAAATCATTGATAGCTACTTGAACAATCCAAATTCTAAAGTTCAACTTATGACTGTTGATAATATCAATTTAGAGTCGTATGGTTTAAATTGGAAATACAACATGTTTGCCGACAGTTGCAGTGTTGCCCATTATATTCGTGAGATTTATGAGGAGCGACTGGCAATATTTATGGCAAAACAAAATTCAACTGATACTCTTCAAAGAGAATCAGCATGAATAACCTACTTAATTTAAAAAATATTTTCGTAAATGCCAGTCTTTTAGGACTTTTACTCATCAGTGGGGCCAATCCAGCATTGGCCGCTGATCAAGCGGCTTTTGTCTATGTCGCTCATAAAAACGATTATGGTTGGTCTTATTCACACGATATAGGTCGTCTGAAAGCAGAAAAGTCCTTACAGGGTAAATTTAAGACCTCTTATATCGAGAATATTCTAGATAATGCCGACTCTGAACGTACATTTCGGAGACTCGCACAACAAGGAAATAAGGTTATATTTGCTACTACCTTCGGGTATATGAATGCCATTGAAAAGGTAGCTAAACAGTTCCCGAACACCATTTTTATGCATGCGAACGGATATAAAACTGCAAAAAATGTGGGAGTCTATGATATCCGAACCTATGAAGGCTCTTACTTGCAAGGGGTATTGGCAGGCTATAAGACTAAAAGTAATGTTTGGGTGTTGTAGCACCATTCCCAATTCCTGAAGTCATTAGAGACATCAATGCCTATACACTTGGGGCTCAATCTGTAAATCCAAAAATTAAGACCAAGATAGTCTGGATTAACACTTGGTTTGATTCAGGAAAAGAGCATGAGGCTGCACTTGCATTAATATCGCAAAATGCTGATATATTATCACAAGTCACCAACTCACCCGCTGTAGTTAAAGCTGCTCAGGAAAAAGGGAAATTTGGCTTTGGCTGGAACTCAGATATGAGTAAGTTTGCTCCTAAAGGTCACCTAGCTGCATCAGTGTTATATTGGGAAAAAATCTATACTCCTGTTTTGCAGCAAGTGCATAACAAAATATGGAAGTCGGGATCGACATGGTATGGTGTCAAGGAAGGTGCCATCGATATAGCAGGTTTTGGTCCAATGGTCTCTAACAATGAAAAAATGAAGGTTTTGGCAGTCCGAGATAAAATTCGTAACGGTCAATATATTGTGTTTAGTGGACCACTTTACAAACAAGATGGAACATTACTTTTGGGAAAAGGTAAACATCTCTCAAATACGCAATTGATGAGTATGAATTATTTCGTTAAAGGCGTGGATGCTGCTTATCCAAAATAAACAAAGCTAAGCCTTTATTGAGGGATTTCGATAAGGGCTTAGCTTTTTAGTTGTACTTTTCAGGTTATGTTTATTGTCCAGCTTCGCCTCTTTGTAGGATTTCATCTGTAATAAGCCTGGAGAGAGCGTCTGTTGCTGTAGAAAGATAATGACCTTTACGTGCATACAGACCTAAATCACAGTAGATACCATTGTTATCATTAAGCGGAATATAGCGAAGGCGATTATTAATTATTTCATTTTCCAACCCAAAGAATGTCTGAAAACCAATTCCCTTATTCCTGAGTATTAACTGTTTCATTAATTCCAAAGAACTCGTTTGTATTTTAAAATTTGGAATAGCATGTTGTGCACCCGCAAATAATGGCGCCAACTGTTGATAAATAGACAAATTAGGTTTTGGCATAATCACATCATAGTCGAGGCACTGATGGAATGACACCGTCTTTTGAGAAGCCAGCGGATGGTCAGTCGATACAATTGCACCTAATTTAAAATGGGATATTGCTATTTGGTGCAAATCATTATGCTTTGGCAAGGCAAAAGCCAAGCCTAGATCCACCCGATTTTCAATGATTTCATTAGGGATATCTTTTGAGCCTAAAATTGTAACCCCTACAGTTATATTAGGATATTTGACCTGGAATTTTTCAATAATCTCTGGCAGGAAATTAATCGCTAGTGTTTCAACACTCGCAATTTCAACATGACCTTTATAAAGCCCTTTCAGTGCATCCAATTCATTCTGCAATCGCTTAGTATCTCTCAGTACTAAACTGATATGTCTTGAAAATAACTCACCTGCATGAGTAAGTACCATACCCGAAGGCACCCGATTGAATAATGGTGCTCCAACTTCATCTTCGAGTTTTAAAATTTGCCTGTTTACAGCAGAAGATACGACATTTAATTGTCTGGCTGCTTCCCTGATTGAACCGCACCGGCGTACAGCATCAAAATAATGAATTGCTGCTGAGTGAAAGCGAAGACCACGTGTACTCATTTTAACATCACATCCTATTCCAATTTTAAAGCCCCAATCCATTTATAAATTTGAATGAGCTATTGAAATAGAAGCAAAAAACTTGCCATTAAGTAGCAGCCATTTTTTGGACCTAAAGCATTATTTTCAGTGCATCCCGTTGCTTTTTCAGCATCACCACTCATTTAAAAAAGTTTAAGCAATTGTTTTTATTTAATTAATTAAGAATAGCTCTCTTTTTGGCATCAGCTTGCTCGATATTCATTGCTATGCGGTCTCATGATTATTTTATAAAAAAAGAAAACATTATTTTTGAGAGATTGCTACATGACTGCGCTGGAAAACAATCAAAACATTACCTCTATACCCATCATCGATATTTCTGGACTTTTGGATAATGACATACAAACGCACCAAAACATTGCCTCACATATTCGGAAAGCATGCTTAGATAAAGGTTTTTTTTACATTACGGGACATGGAGTTTCTAAAGCATTACAAGATAAGGTTTTTGAATATTCCAAATTATTTTTCAGTCTTCCCCTAGAACAGAAAATGCAATGGACCATCGAGCTTTCTGAAGCAAACCGAGGTTATGAACAATTAAGAGCACAAACCCTTGAACCTGATTCTCCACCTGATATCAAGGAAGGCTTTTATATCGGGAAGGAACGCTCAGCTTCAGATCCTGTTGTCATCCATAAAGCTTTTAACCAAGGCCCAAACCAATGGCCAGATATTGATGGATTCAAAGAGGTTATGGAGGAATACCAACTAGAAATGATCAAAGTCTCAGAAAGGCTCATGCATGCTATCGGTTCGTCACTAGGTCTGGAAGAAGATTATTTCTCAGAGTTCTGCAAGGATGCAGATTTAGTCACCTTGCGTTTATTGCACTATCCTCCACAACCCTCTAATGCTCAACCAAATGAAAAAGGATGCGGGGCACATACTGATTTTGGAGGGTTAACCCTATTACTTCAGGATCATAACCGCGGTTTACAAGTGTGGGATCAAACTCAAAAGCAATGGATTTGGGCAGAGCCAATTGAAGATAGTTATGTCGTTAACCTAGGTGACCTAATCTCTATGTGGACGAACAATACATATAGATCCACCCTCCATCGCGTCATCAACATCTCAGGTGGGGAACGATATTCTGTTCCATTCTTCTACAGCGGTAATCACCAGTATCAGATTGAATGCATTCGAGAGTGTTTGGAGGAAAACTCAGAACCGCTATATCCACCAATCAGTGTTGAACAGCATTATCGTGACATGTTCAAAAAAACATATATCTAATAATAAGGAGTTTCCCATGAAAAAATTACCAGTTATCGACATTGCACCTCTTTATGACGTTAACCATCCTGATTATGCAGATATATGCAACCAAATTGACCAAGCATGTCGTGAATGGGGGTTCTTCTATATCAGTGGTTATAAACCGAATCACCTTGCAGAAGTTCAAAGTTTAGCTAAAGAGTTTTTTAGTAAACCACTGCTTGAAAAACTAGAAATAGACATCCAAAAACACAAAGCCTCTCACAGAGGATATGGTGCATTGGGTGTTGAACAACTTAATCCTGACCTGCCCAATGACTTTAAAGAAGTATATGACATGGGTGTTCACCTAGAAGCAGATCATCCTGATGTAATCAATAAAGAACCATTACGTGGTCCTAATGTATATCCGAATATCGAGGACTGGAAAACTGTAATGGATGGCTACTTTGAAGAGATGTTGGACTTAGGAAAAGTTCTTCTAAATGCCATGTCTCATGCCATTGGTCTTCCACAAAATTATTTTGATTACTGCCTACAAGAAAGTCTGTGTGCACTCCGCCTCATTCATTACCCACCTGCATTAGACAATACGCAATCAGAGAGTTTCAATGCTGGAGCACACACTGATTATGGCTGCGTGACTATTCTTGCTCAAGACGATGTAGGGGGATTGCAGGTTCAGGATGTGAATGGGAATTGGATCGATGCTCCGCCTATTCCTGATACTTATGTTATCAATATCGGCGACATGATGGCCCGTTGGTCCAATGACATCTACAAATCTACACCACATCGTGTTTCAAGTCCTAAAGGCAAACAACGTTTTTCTTTCCCATTCTTCATCCAGCCGAGCCCAAAAACTGTAATCCGTTGCCTGCCTAACTGTTACAGCGAATCCAATCCACCTAAATATTCACCAATTACTAGCATGGAATATCTACAGTCACGCTTTGATGCTACTTACAAACATCGTGCTGACGTTTAAATATCGGGGACATTCAAATGAAAAAAATTATCACTTCATTACTATTAAGTACCTGTGCAGTCAGCACTTACTCTTTTGCAGAAAAACCTTGGTTATATTGGCAATCCAATAGTATTTCTGCACTTTATGGTAAAGGTTTCGAAGTAGAGCCGGATACACATGAAACGATTACTTTTGAACATGCGAGCAGTTGGAGATGGGGAGATCTCTTTCTATTCGTCGACACTTATTGGTTTGACGGTGAAAAGACTGCTTCCCAAGGACATAATGCTGTCTATACAGAAATAGCCCCACGCTTTTCAATAGGAAAACTAACCAATACGAATTTGAGCTTTGGGCCAGTGAAAGATGTCCTAATAGCTACGAGTTTTGACTTAAGTATTCAAGATCAGCCTGGCTATGACGATATGTGGACTTATTTAGTTGGTCCAGGTTTTGACCTAGATATCAAAGGCTTTGATTATTTCACCCTTAATTTTTACTATCGCATTCCAGACGATGGAAACACCCCAAGTGGACAATGGCAAATCACTCCTTCCTGGTCATATACCGTCCCATTTCTTAAATCATCAATCATTTTTGATGGATACATTGATTGGGTAGTCAATTCCAAAGGTAATAACTCTTCCGACTTTCACTTTAACCCACAAATCAAATATGACCTTAGCCCTCATCTAGGCTTAAGCCCAAAAAAATTAGCAGCAGGTATTGAATACGACTATTGGAAAAACAAATTCTTAATCGAAGACACTCCATATTTTAAAACTAATCAAAATGCTACTAGTTTCATCGTCAAATATACCTTTTAGGCTGAAGGAGAAAAACATATATGACTAACACAATCACAGCCAATAACTTAAAACCAAGCTCCATGATTTTTCTCAGTATCCAGCACGTCTTGGTAATGTATGCAGGTGCTGTTTCAATTCCCCTAATTGTTGGAGGAGCTTTAGGGTTAAGCACTGCAGAAATTGCTTTCTTAATTACTGCAGATCTATTTGTTTGTGGCATTGCCACCCTCATTCAAACTATTGGTTTTAAAAATGTAGGTATTCGCTTTCCCATTATGATGGGAGTTACCTTTACTGCAGTAGGCCCAATGATTGCAATTGGGACTAATCCAGATATGGGACTACTAAGTGTATTTGGGGCAATCATTATCGCAGGGATCTTTGGCTTCCTGATTTCACCATTTATTGGAAAGTTAATACGATTCTTCCCTCCTGTGGTGACAGGAACTCAAATTCTTGTGATTGGTCTATCTCTCATTGGTATTGCAGGCACATGGTCCGCTGGCGGATATGGGGTAAAAGACTTTGGAAATCCATTGTACTTATCTATCGCTGCCTGTGTTCTATTAAGCATTATTATCATCAGCCGTTATGTTAAAGGCTTTTTGGGCAACATTTCAGTTCTAATCGGGATGGGAATTGGTTATATCATCGCTGCATTTTCTGGCCTCATCTCTTTAGACAAGATAGATGAAAGCCCATGGTTAGGTTGGGTGATGCCATTTCACTTCGGTATTCCAGAGTTTAACTTTTGGGCTGTCTTGACTATGTGCGTAGTCATGCTGGTTATTTTCATTGAAACAGCTGGGATGTTCATGGCTGTAGGTGAAATTGTTGAAGAAGAGGTGGATCAGGAAAAATTGACTCGCGGTTTTAGAGCTGACAGCCTTGGCACAATGATTGGTGGGATTTTTAATATCTTCCCGTATACATCCTATGCTCAGAACATCGGTTTGCTAGCGATCACAGGTGTTAAGAATCGCAGTGTATGTGCTTTAGCTGGTGTGTTTTTAATCCTTTTAGGTCTATTTCCTAAAATAGCTTACTTTGTTGCGTCTATACCCTCATGTGTTCTAGGTGGAGCCGCATTGTTTATGTTTGGGATGGTGACATCTAATGGTATCAAAGTACTGCAGCGTGTCGACTTTCAAAATGTGAATAATCTCTACATCATTGCAGTCAGTGCCGGCATAGGTATGTTGCCTGTATTCTCACCTACTATTTTCTCACAACTACCATCTTATCTTTCACCTCTGTTAAACAGCCCAATTTTGCTAACGGCTTTTTGTGCTGTGATTTTGAATGCTGTTCTCAATCGAAAACAGCGGATATTGGATGAATAGTATCTTCAGAAATTGAAAGATGCATAAATATCAGATACACAGGGCTTTGTTGCACAAACCTAGCCTATAAGGTTTATTCAGTCCTATAATTTCAAAATGATCAAATCTTTATTTAGACTCTCTTTACGCATGGTCACAGGTTTTGTTCAAAGTCTGATTAAACTTTGTGGATTAAATTGGACCGCACCAGATTACAGTACGCTTTGTCGAAGACAAAAACATATTGATATTGCGATTAGCTATCAAAAAAGTAGTGATGGGCTACATCTACTCGTCGACTCAACTGGCTTAAAGTTTCTAGGTGAAGGTGAGTGGAAACGTAAGAAACATGGACCTGAATATCGTCGCCAATGGCGTAAGCTTCATATTGGCATCGATGCTGAAACCTTGCAAATACGTGCAGTACAGCTTACTACAAATAATGTGAGCGATTCGCAAGTACTCGGTGATTTACTTGCTCAAATTCCCTTAGATGAACGAATTGATTCGGTCTATACCGATGGTGCTTATGACACGAAGCACTGCAGACAAGTCATTCTAGATCGAGATGCACATGCGCTCATTCCGCCAAGAAAAAATGCAAAACCATGGAAAGATCAGAAATTGAGATCTTTAGAGCGGAATGAGTTACTGAAAACAGTTAAACGTTTAGGAAGAACGCTTTGGAAAAAATGGTCTGGTTATCATCGTCGAAGTTTAGTTGAAACCAAGATGCATTGCATCAAACTATTAGGTGATAAATTAACAGCAAGGAGTTTTTCTAGTCAGGTGAATGAGATTCATGCACGCATAGCCGTATTGAACAAATTTACAGAATTAGGTCGTCCTCATACCCAAGTTGTCACTTGAATTCTGTTCAAATGAGCAGAGTGTTATCTTTTAAATCTTTGTGCAACAAAGCCATTTTAAACTGTATAGCGTTTGCTCAATCCCCACTCTGCCAAAATTCGGCGGTAAGTGGTTGATGAACGATCTGCCTCAAAATGTGCCTCCATTGAAATATCTAAAGGAAGTTCTTCTGGTTTTTGGCTTTCCACCATGTCCTGATCTTCAGCGAAGATTTGTGCATTGAAATCATAAACTGCCTGTAAGTCTCCTGTAGTATCAAAGTTACGAGTTAAGGGAACGAATAATCGCGTTTTATTGTGCGAAACTGGACAGCACGCATTTAAAATTTTAAGTAAGCCATTTTCAGGAAAGTCGATAGTCAAAATAGCTGAAAATGGTGGATAGACATCGAAAGTACGTTTCCATAAAAAATCATCTGGTGCTAAATGTTGTAAGCCATGCGGATAGTTACTGACATCACTCACATACTCTGTATGTAAGCCATAATCCGTTCGAACGGTCGAATATTTTTGTACTTTAGGATTTTCACGATCAGCAAAACTTTGGTTATGTACCCATGCAAAGTGCGCAACATCAATAAAGCCTTCAAGCTGACGGCCACTTGATCCAGCAATATCGACAAATGGAGGGAGAATTGACTGATGTTCTTCACTGTCCCACGTGTCTAAATCTGGAAAATTGGCTTTCGATACATCGCGGTTAAATAAACTGGTCCAAATAAGTCCATATTTTTCTACAACTGGAAATTTGGTCAGTGAAAAACGATCTGAAATTTGTGTAAGTTCCGGCTGTGCAGGAATTTTTACACACTTTCCTTCACCGTTATAATGTAGGCCGTGGTATGGGCAAATAATTTCTTCGCCTTTCACCCAGCCTTTGGTTAATGGCACACCACGATGCGGGCAAATATCACGCACGAGATGAATTTTTCCACTTTCAGTTTTATACAATGCCATTTTCACATCAAGTAATTGTACTTGTTGCGGTTGTTCTGAAACGTCCTGTGTACGTGCAACTGGGTACCAATGCTGCGCTAAAATATTCCAATCGTTTGCATCAAATGAACTGCATTGTGGTTGGGTAAATAAATTCAGTACAGGAATCGCATTCATTTTTAAATCTCTACATTCGCATTATTTGCAGAACTTTTATGCCATGTAACTAGGGCTAATTCGTTCTTTTCTAAGTCAAAAATACGTTTGGATAGCATTTCTGTCTATTAGAATGATTTGCATACAATGTTCTGTTTTTTAGAACACAAAAGCAGAATGAATTGAAAAAATCAAAAGTTATGGCATGAAAATCGCTTAAGCATGGATAAGTACTTTGTAAACTGCCCGTGAGATTGAATAGCTGTATGTCGATTACCTTTTCCCGATTTTCTGAATATTTTATGGCTGTTGCCCGTACTGGCAGTTTACGTAAAGCCGCAGAACAGCTTTTTATTTCAGTCTCTGCAGTGCATCGGCAAATTGTTCTTGCTGAAGAAGAGTTAGGCGTTGCTTTATTTGAGCGTTTACCGCAGGGGCTGAAGCTAACGTTAGCAGGTGAATTACTTTATGCTGATTTGCTTAAATGGCAAAAAGAATATCAGCTGACTCGAATTCGATTTGATGAAATTCAAGGATTAAGTCGCGGCAATATTGAAATGGGTTTTATTTCTGCCCTAAATGATGGTTTTGTCGTGGATTGTATTCAACGCATGGCTGAAAGCTATCCATGGATTAATCTCAATATCAGTATGAATAGCAGTGAAGAAATATCGAGAAAAATCATTGATGCAGAATTAGATTTTGGCATTATCTTAAATCCTAAAAGTCACAATCAATTAGAAATCTTATCCTTTATTGAAATTCCTTTAGGCTATGTTTTATCACCACATCACACCTTAGCCGGCATGGATAAAATCTATTTATCTGACACTTTAAATGAGCGTCATATCATGCCAAGTGAGCCCTTAGTCATCAGTGATTATGTACATACACTCTATAAACATCACAAATTTAATCCTATACAAAAGATAGAATGTAATGACATTAGAATGATAACATCATTAATTCAACAACAATTAGGCATTGGCTTAATGTCATATATGGATGCATTACCACTTTTAAACTCGAAAAAGATCGTATTTAAGCCCATTCGTGAAAAAGGTATGCATCGTTTAACCATTGCACTGTGCGTCGCTTCAAAACGTCAAACATCTCGTCTTTCACAAATAATGGTAAATTTATTGGTCGAAAAAATGGAAGAAATCAAATTGCAATTAAAGCAACTTCCTTAAACATTTAATCCTTTGCTCTTCAATCTAATGTTTCTAAATAGCTAAAAAAAGCCAGTGTGAATATTCACACTGGCTGCTGAAAGCTAACCTTTTAGTTTTACATTTCTTTTTGTGTCTTACAGCTTAGTCGAGTGGATTACCGACAATGTTACTAATAATTCCCTTCATAATATGATTGCCTTGTTCTTTACGTAACTCTTCATACCACTCTCGGGTCACCGCTTCATCTTTCATATGTGTCACATCACAGCGCTTACGGGCACGAAGTACCAACTCATTGGCACGTTCATTACGCTTGTTCTGATAGCGACGTAAAGAATCTTGTAAACCTAAGGTATTAATTTGCAATGAACGTGCCAAATAGATAGCATCTTCCATCGCTTGGCAGCCGCCTTGACCAATATCAGGTGTTGTACTGTGCGCTGCATCACCTACAATCACCACTCGACCTTTGTAAAAATCGGCAAATGGTTCGATATCGTGAATTTCTACACGATTGGTCTTTTGCACATCGACTGCATCAATTAACTTTTGGACAGGCTCACACCATCCTTTAAAGTATTGTTTGAATAAAGCTTTGTATTGGCTACGATCATTTTCAAGACCAACAGCTAACGGCACATCAAAAAAGAAATAGAAACGATTATTCGCCACTGGCATCAGTGAAACACGTTTGCCTTCACCTACAAACGTTGTCCATTGATCTGCTGCGGCATAATCGTCTGAGACATCAACGAGACCATTCCAATTGACATAGCCTGCATAGCGTCGCTCAACTTGCTCACCTAAAACATAGGCACGAGTAATTGAGTGTGTACCGTCTGCACCCACCAATAGATCAGATTCTATTTCGCTACCATCTGCAAATTGAATTTTTACACGCTCTCCTTCTTCAACAAAAGAAATCATTTTCTTAGCTAGATGAATATCTTCACGACCAAATTCATCCATTAACATATTCTGAAGTTCCGCACGTGATACCGGATATGGTCGTTGCCCGACTTCTTCAATCAATGGATAAAGGCTAAACTGGGTCATCACATCGCCCGTCAGACCATCAATATAAGCAAGGTTATCCATTTTGCCGCCAAGCTTTTCAACTTGCTCTGTCAAACCCAAATAATTTAGACATTTCACACCGTTAGACCATAACGAAATAGCAGCACCCACCGGTAAAATTTGTTCTGCCTGTTCATAGATGGTTACTTGGTGTCCGAATTTTTTTAGTGCGATGCCTGTAGTTAGACCCGCCATACCTGCACCAATAATTGTAATTTCCATCTATAATTCCCCTGTGTTTTATAAGTTTCTAAGTCATAAAATGCTAAAAGCGTGCCATTTTTTATAAAGCGCCCTGAAAAAAATCCAAAGTTGGCACACGCTGTGCATCTAAACGCGTGTAAATGCTTGTTTTTATCGTTTATTAAATTTTTTGTAGCACGATAGCGCAAAGCATGAATTTTGAAAGAAAATAGCGAATGGATTTAATATATGGCGACTTTATTAGCACCCGATTTTGATATTCCTGCACAATTACAGACACTTACCAATTTGGCAGATGACCGTATTGGTGCAAAAATTATTGAATGTTCAGATGAATTTTTCGCAGAAGCAAAACGTATGCTTCAATTTGACGCGCCAATTTTTGTTGAAGATAAATTCGATGACCATGGTAAATGGATGGATGGTTGGGAAACGCGCCGTAAACGTCACACAGGTTATGACTGGGCAATTATTCAATTGGGCGTAGCTGGGCATATTAAGGCTTTAGATATTGACACTACCTTCTTCACTGGGAATTACCCTGCTTCAGCTTCAGTTGAAGCCTGCTACGCCCCTGATGGCGATCTTGCTCAAGCTGAATGGTTGAACATATTAGAGAACAACGTACTTGGCCCAAGTCAGCATCATGTTTTGCCGATTACAGCTGACCAAGTTTTTACTCATGTGCGTTTAAATATTTTTCCTGATGGTGGTGTTGCTCGTTTTAAAGTGTATGGTGAAGTGAGCGTTCAACAACAAGATCACACTGCAACAATTGATTTAGTTGCTTTAGAAAATGGTGGACGTGTAATTGCTTATAGCGATGCACATTTTGGTCATCCACGTAATCTGATTAACCCAGGTCGCGGAATTAATATGGGTGATGGTTGGGAAACCAAACGTCGTCGTGCACCGGGCTTTGATTGGTGTATTTTGGCTTTGGGTCAAACTGGTGCAATTGAAAAAATTGATATCGATACGGCACACTTTAAAGGCAACTTTCCAGCCCAAGTCTCTATTCAAGCCGTATATGTTAAAGATGCAACTGATCCACAATTAATTCCACAAAGTATGTTCTGGCCATTTTTGCTTGAAGCACAAGACATGCAAATGGATCATATTCATAGCTTTGTAAACGAAATTTTGCAACATGAAAAGATCTCGCATATTCGCATTAATATGATTCCAGATGGTGGTATCAGCCGTATTCGTTTGTGGGGTAAAACCAAAAGCTAAATTGAAAGCTTGAATACTTTCTACATCGAGAAGGATAAGTACTGTGGTTTTATCCTTCTTCTCCTACACTTGATATAGACAATAAAAGAATTACACATGGTTCAAACAATTCAGCTACAGCCCCTGAGCATTGAAAACTTTGCCCCTTTTGGTGAGGTGATTTGCTGCGGAGGACAGGATTTTTTTCATATCAATGATGCACATACCGAGCGTTATCATGCCCTTGTAACCACTGAAATCTTCGGTGAAGCACATGCAGGTATTAGTATTTTTCGTAATATTAAACAGACAGAAATTCCTTTTTCGGTTTCGATGCTTGAGCGACATCCGAATGGCTCACAAGCTTTTATCCCGATGCAAGGTCAGGCTTTTTTAATTGTGGTGGCACCTGCATTGGATGATCAAACGCCTGATATTTCAAAACTCTGTGCTTTTATTTCAGATGGTACACAAGGTGTTAACTACCATGCAGGTACATGGCATCACCCTCTATTAACTTTAGAGGCGCCAAGTAACTTTGCCGTGGTTGATCGTATTGGTATTGGACATAATTGTGATGTTTATCAGTTTAATGAAGTACTCAATATCGTGGCATAAATTTAAACTATCATTGAAATTGAAACCTCAATTTAAAATTGTCTCAGAAATTAAAAGCCCCATCCGTGGGGCTTTTAAGTCTTGTGCAGTATGTTGTGTAACGATGTACGGTTTTAACGAATCAATTAGAAGTGATATTTCACTAGCGCACTGACGTTATTTTCATCTTTACCTTTAATATTATATTTATTATTCCAAACTGAATGCTCAACGCCTACATACAGGCGTGTATCTGGGGAAATATGTTGCCCCACATTCCATTTATATTGACTGGTCCAGTTCATCTCACTGGCTGAGCCTTTTTCCGCAGTTGACCAATCCAGAAAAGCATCTGCTAAGAAAGATTCTGAGCCAATTTTAAAAGGTATGGCATAGGTAAGCGTCATTTGATAGTCATCAGCTTTAGTATCATTATTCACTTTATATAAATTTAATTTTGCATATTGAAAATATGGCACATCAAAGTCTAAGCCAATACCATAGAGAAAATTATCCATGTTGCTACCCGCTTCCCAAGTGGTTGCAAGCAATACATCTTTTACAGGGCCAAATTTAAGTTCTTTACCCGTTACAGCGCCTAAACTCAATCGTGGTGATGCTTCAAAATAGGTTTGATCGCCGACGTCATTATGTGTACGGTCGGCAAAAATGAAGAAATCACCATATTTAAGCTTTGACGCGTATTCAAATGTCACAGTGGTTTGTTTGTCTTCTTTTGCAATGAGCTGATAGTCGGTGCCATATAGACCGGTAATGCTGAAGTCTTGCCAGATTGGGGCTGCAAAGATAGAGTTGGCTGAAATAGTGCATAGAATTGCAGCTGAAAGAGGCATAAATTTCATTAAATTGTTTTTCCTAGCGATAAATACGTTTTGAGTAATTTATTTAGCAAAAACAAAGCCAATATTAGATTTTTTAATAAAAAAAGCCCACATTAATGTGAGCTTTTTTTATTTATTTTGAATAGCTTAGTGATGACTATCTATAACAATATTGCTGGTTTTATTCACTTCTTTACTTTTAAAAAAGTTTAGATGGTTAAACACAATATTTAATACGATGGCCATGAGGCACGTTGAACTAATACCTGAATGGAACAGGGTTTGTACCCATTTTGGGAAGTTCGCATAGAATGAGTGATCAATAATTGGAATCATACCTGCGGCAATTGCTGTAGCAACAATGATTAGGTTCTTTTGCTCACTATAATCAATTTTAGCTAAAGTACGAATACCACTTGCAGCCACTGTACCAAACAATACCAAACCTGCGCCACCCAATACCGGTACAGGAATTGCAGCAATCAAACGGCCCATAATTGGTAAAATACCCAATACAACTAAAATTAAGCCACCCGCTGCAACAACAAAACGGCTTTTTACACCAGTAATCGCGACCAAGCCTACATTTTGTGCAAAGGCACTTTGCATGAATGAGCCAAATATTGGTGCTGCCGCACTTGAAAGCATATCGGCACGTAGCCCATTGGTAATACGTTCAGCGTCGACTTTGGTACCGACAATTTCACCAACAGCGATAATATCAGCTGTAGTTTCAGTCATAATCACCAATGTCACAATTAGCATGGCAATAATGGCACTCAGTTCAAATGTTGGCATACCAAAGGCAAAGAAACTTGGGAATTGAATCCAATTGCCATTTGCGACTTTTGAGAAATCGCCAAAGCCCATCGCATATGCCAGCACTGTACCTAGCACAATTGCTAATAAGATGGATAAACGACGAATTGTAGCGTTTCGAGTAATATTCAGCACAATGACAATGGCTAAAGTTAGAAAAGCCAAACTAATATTTTCAGCACTGCCCCAATCAGGCGCTTTGCTATTTCCACCCATCATCCAACGTACTGCGACAGGTAGCAATGACAAACCAATCACGGTAATCACGCAGCCGGTCACGATTGGCGGGAAAAAACGAATAATTTTTGAAAAATATGGTGCTAAAAAGAAACCGATTAATGAAGCAACAATAACCGCACCATATACTGCCGAAAGCCCACCACCTGCAGTGACTATGGCAATCATCGTTGCCACACCAGCAAAGGATACGCCTTGAACTAGGGGTAATTTTGCACCGATGTATTTCACACCGACCGTTTGTAAAATCGTGGCTAAACCACCGACAAATAATGCTGCTGCAATTAATAAACCAATTTGTGCAGGTTCAAGTCCTGCGGCTGTACCAATAATCAGTGGCGGCGCAATAATACCGCCATACATCGTCAATACATGTTGTAAGCCATAAGCTAGGCTTTTCCCTGCACCTAAATATTCATGTTCTGGTGAAACTGTTTGATTTTGTTCTGTCATTTTTATATCCCCCGATCCGTTTTATGATGCTATTTTTAGCTACCGCGATATGTTGAATAGGCAAAAGGGCTAATCAACAAAGGAATATGAAAATGCTGTGAGGCATCTTTTACTAAGAAATGAATTACTGCTTTTGGGAAAAAAGTTTCGGTATTAAGACTTTCAAAATAGTCCGCTGTGGCAAACTCTAAGCTATAGCTACCCGTAGAAAATTCGCTTAAACCAAAGTCGGTCACACGGCCATCTGCATTGGTTTGCCCTTCACCAAGTAACATACCGTCTGCATTGAATAATTTAATCAAGACATTGGCAGCAGGTTTCCCAAGATTTGTATCTAAAATATGTGAGCTGATCATGCACTTAGCTCCTGTTTTAATCTTAATAAGGCAATTTCAGCCAATTGATGATGGACAATACGCTTTTCAGTTTCTGGATTATTCAGCAGACGGTACTGCAATGCTTGTAATACATTTTCACTGCTTAAGCCTGAAGCTTTAATTAAGAAGATATAGCCGTACTTTTTTTCATAAGCGATGTTGCCTTTGAGCAATGCCATTTGTGTTTCTTCATCGGCTGAAATAGCGGATTGTTCACGGTTGGAAAAATTCTTTTCTAATTCAGAAAGTTCAGCTTGGGCTTTTTTTTCACCAATACGCGGGTGATTATCTAAAGCAGATTTAATTTCTTCCCACGACCATGTACGAGCAGCTTGAGCCGCGTATTCCAAAATACTGTCTAATGATGCATACGGACGCTGACTGAGCAGCTCATTCGCCCAGCTTTCAATTTGCACACAGTGCTTTAAAAATGTTTTTACATCGGCTTCGGATGCTTGATTAAATTCAACAAGTTGCACTATTAAATCGCCTAAAAATATTTAATGTTCGTTCAAAACATGTTTTGCAATATCAATGCCAATCCCTTATTTCTTAGACAAATTGCTTTTTATAGGCACAAAAAAGAGGCGCTAAGCCTCTCTTTCTTCTTTATTTTTTTTATTACGGTGCATGGTGTTTTATCCAATGTTCTGCAATATCGGCACGACGACAAACCCATACTTTTTCATGCGATTGCACATAATCTAAGAATCTTTGTAGTGCTTTAAAGCGTCCTGGTCGCCCTAAAATACGACAGTGCATACCAATAGATAGCATTTTTGGCGCAGTTTCACCTTCGGCATATAACACATCAAAGGCATCTTTAAGGTATTGATAAAATTGCTCACCACTATTAAAACCACCCGGCGAGCAAAACTTCATATCATTACTTTCAAGTGTATATGGAATGATTAAATGCGGACGTGTTGCACCATCTACATTCGTCACTGTGCTCCAAAATGGTAAGTCATCGCCATAATAGTCACAGTCATATTGAATCTGAGGAAATTCAGCAAGTAATTTTCGAGTATTCGGGCTATCACGTCCGGTATACCAACCGATTGGTGTTTTACCAAATAGCGTTTCAAGCACGCTAATAGCTTGATCCATATGTTGGCGTTCTTGTTCGATTGGCATATCTTGATAATGCAACCAACGTTGACCATGCGATACGACATCATAATTGGCTGCTTTAATCGCTTCCACAATGTAAGGATTGCGTGCCAAAGCCATACCCACACCGAAAATGGTCATGGGGAGTTGGCGTTTTTTAAACTCTTGGTGAATGCGCCAAAAGCCCGCTCGTGAGCCATATTCGTACATGGAATCCATCGACATGTGTTTGTCTGGAAAACTGGCCGCGCCAATAATATCTGACAAAAACTGTTCTGAACCTGCATCACCATGTTCTACATGGTTTTCACCGCCTTCTTCATAGTTCAATACAAACTGAACCGCGACACGAGCACCATTTGGCCATTCCACTTTGGGTGGTTCTCCATGATAGCCAATCAGATCTCTGGAATAGTCTTGTTGTTGAATCTGGTCTATCAGATCTTGCCCACGTAAATATGTTGCTGTCACATCCACTTCCTAATTTGTTATATCAAACAGTCAAAAAATAGAATGAATTATGCAATTAGTGCGCCAAAACTTAGTATACAAGTTTTATTTCCTTTCTAAAGGAACGACAACTGATGACGCGTGCATATTGAGCATCTAACTTTATAAATTTAATATCTAAAAAATATTTTTTCTTTGGACTGTCTAATGAATACAAAACATAAAAAAATTATTAATATTTTTACTTTAGAATGGCTTTGTTGCACAACGATTTCATAACTATATGATTTTAAAAGTTTTGATTGTTTTTTGATCCAAAATTAAATTTATTTAAATCAGATGCTTACATATTTATGCAACAAAGCCCTAAAATTTAAAAAAGAGAAGCCTTTCATATTCAGAAAGGCTTTGTGAAATAGTGTTTTGGAAATGATTAAAATAAGAAGTAACGCTGCGCCATTGGTAACACTTCCGAAGGCTCACAAGTCAAATGCACACCATCTGCACGTACTTCATAAATCTCAGGGTCAACCTCCATTACAGGACAATAAGTATTTAACTTCATATCTGCTTTCGAGATATTACGCGTGGCTTTACAAGGACTAATCAACTTCTTTAAAGCCAATTGTTCATGTACGCCTTGCTCTATTGCCACTTGCGATAAAAAGGTAATGCAGGTGTTATGTACGCCACGAGGGTAAGCGCCAAACATCGGACGATAATGCACAGGCTGTGGCGTTGGAATTGAAGCATTAATATCACCCATCGGCGCAGCTGCAATCATTCCGCCTTTAATAATCATCGAGGGCTTAACACCAAAAAATGCAGGCTTCCATAAAACAATATCGGCTAATTTACCCACTTCAATCGAACCAACTTCATGGCTTAATCCATGGGTAATGGCAGGATTAATCGTATATTTAGCAATATAGCGCTTCACACGATTGTTATCGTGATTTTGATTATCACCTTCGAGTGGGCCGCGTTGCACTTTCATTTTATGTGCTGTCTGCCAAGTACGTAATATTACTTCACCCACACGCCCCATCGCTTGCGAGTCGGAAGACATCATGGCAATTGCGCCCATATCCTGCAAGATATCTTCTGCAGCAATAGTTTCACGGCGAATCCGACTTTCAGCAAAAGCAACATCTTCAGAAATTGCAGGGTCTAAATGGTGGCAAACCATCAACATATCTAAATGTTCATCAATGGTATTGACGGTATATGGACGTGTGGGATTGGTTGAAGATGGTAAAACATTGGGTTGACCAATTGCTTTTAAAATATCTGGTGCGTGACCACCGCCCGCACCCTCAGTATGGTAAGTGTGGATGGTCCGGTTATTAAATGCTGCTAAGGTTTCTTCTAGAAAGCCACTTTCATTTAGTGTGTCTGTGTGAATGGCAACTTGTACATCGTATTGATCCGCCACACTTAGACAGTTATCAATCGCGGCTGGCGTCGATCCCCAGTCTTCATGTAATTTTAAACCCACCACACCGGCTTTGATTTGTTCAGCGATTGGTTCTGGCTGACTCAAGTTGCCTTTACCTAACAGACCAATATTCATAGGTAAATCATCAATAGCTTGTAGCATGGTCGCAATATGCCATGGGCCTGGAGTTACTGTGGTTGCAGATGTTCCTGCGGCGGGGCCTGTACCACCACCAATCATTGTAGTTGTGCCTGACATTAGTGCTGTTTCAACTTGTTGTGGGCAAATCCAATGAATGTGAGTATCTATCCCTCCCGCCGTTAAGATTTGTCCTTCACCTGCGATGACTTCAGTTGCTGCACCTAAAGGAATTGTAATGTCAGGTTGAATATCAGGGTTACCTGCTTTACCTATTTTCCAGATACGACCATTTTTAAGTCCAACATCGGCTTTGACAATACCCCACCAATCGACAATTAAAGCATTGGTAATGACGGTATCAGCGACCTCATCAGACAATAATTGTGACTGTCCCATACCATCGCGAATGACCTTGCCACCGCCAAATTTAACTTCTTCACCATAAGTCGTGAGGTCTTGTTCAACTTGAATAAACAATTCTGTATCAGCTAAGCGAACTCTATCACCTACTGTAGGGCCAAACATTTCCGCATAAGCACGGCGAGACATTTTCATTAATATATTTCCTATTCTAGATTTTTTGGCTTTAGCAGCTTTTGCATCGGAATAAATTGAATACCCCATTTCTCCGTTAGCGCACCGACCACTTCAAATCCATATTTTTTATAAATATCGAGTGCATAATGACTTGAATTTATTGTGATTATATCGGGATCATTTTTAAGTATTTCTTGCTCTAAAAAGTCCCACATTTGTCGACCATAACCTTGACCGTGATATTCAGCTTTTAAGAAATAATGCATGACATGAGATGGAGCGATATACGCCAAATTCCCAACGATTTCTTCATTAATTTCTGCCACAAAATAATGAATAAGTGGTTGTTGGAAGATGTTTTTCAACATATCAGGTTTAAAGCGTTCACGTCCTTCTTCAGTCATGACAACATAATCGACAAAAGGTTCAATAACAGCAGCGATGGCTTCAACATCATCAACAGTTGCTGGGCGTATTTTCATTATTAACATTTAATTCTCTTATGCTTTTTCATGTACTTATTGAACTTATTACTAACAATAATTTAATTGTTCAACAAGACACTTGAGCATAAAAATAGTTAATCCAATTTACCCATAACACGCCCTGCAAACCCATACACCTCACGTTTACCTGCAAGTGCAACCAATTCGATATCTCGACTTTGGCCTGGTTCAAAACGAACTGCTGTTCCAGCAGCGATGTTGAGTCGATAGCCTCTAGCTTGCTCTCGATTAAATTGCAAAGCATCATTGGCTTCAGCAAAGTGAAAATGAGAACCGACTTGAATTGGTCGATCGCCTGCATTAGCAACACGCATTTTCAGTGTTTCTCGTCCGACATTCATTTCAATGTCTGAATCAGGCGTAATAATTTCACCAGGAATCATGGCTTACTCCTTATTTTTATTAGACAATGGGTTGATGAACTGTGACTAACTTTGAACCATCTGGAAAAGTAGCTTCGACCTGCACTTCTGCAATCATTTCCGCGACACCATCCATGACATCTTCACGACTTAACAAGGTTGTGCCGTAATGCATTAACTCGCTCACGGACATGCCATCGCGTGCGCCCTCAAGCAGTGCTGCTGAAATAAATGCAATTGATTCTGGATAATTCAATTTTAATCCACGCGCTTTACGACGCTCAGCAACAAGGCCTGCGGTAAAAATTAATAATTTATCTTTTTCAGTTGGATTAAGTTCCATAACAATTTCCTAATCTTCTAAAATGTAGAATGCAAAATGCGTGCAAATTCTTCTTTCGCTCTCGCACGTTTTGATTTTTAGTGTCCTAACCCAAAGGTAAAATGAACACTTAATCTATTAATCTTGCTAGACCTATCTACTTTCCAATGATGGCAAAACTTAAGTGCGCCAAATCCGTGGGAATTCTTCTGCTAGGTCATACCAATAGCGTCTTAAACGGGCACGGACTGCTGCAAAAGCATCATGGCATTCACGTACATCATCGCCTAAATAACGTGCACAAATCACATCATCTAACAGGGTTAAAGTCACCGCTAGATTCATCCGCATAATCAATTCACGGATTAATTCGATATGTTCAGCCAGTAATGTTGTTTGCCTTAAACGCGATGGTGCTACTGCCCAGAAACTTCCCATCACAGCATGTCCATTCATACCTAAACAGGATGTAAGCCACCGATCCTGCCCCTTAAAATTTAAACTATCTGCAACCAATAATTTGTCTGCACGATACAGCCTAAATTTGCTTTGGTATTGCCCTTGCTGAAAAATTTCACCACGTGCTTGTCGACCGATGACCAACATATCCCACCCAATAAAACTGGCCATTTCATCTAGATGAATATGTGTTTCAGAGTCTGCATTGGCACCATCAAAAAGCATGGTTTCTTGCGGTAACCATTCAAATGTCGCCTGTGCTGCGACATGTATATGAATATGCTGATAGGCTTGCTTGCCATTGGTTTTGTACCATTTCCCTGCACCGGGCGTGGTAACTAACGCATGCGCATTCGCCTCAACTTTCATATCAAAAGTCAGATGGTCTCCGCCAGCAATTCCTGCTGGTGGATGCACAATAATTGCATGGCAAATACCAGTTTTTTCAGGCCACAACATCTTCTGAACGCGTACAGGCCCATGATGCTTGCGATGCTGTAATACGGTTCGATTTGACTGTACTTGATAGGCAAAACCAAGTTCCAAACAGGCATACCACAGTTGGCTGTTATGCTGCTGTTGTGTCGATATAAATTTTGTTTCGCTTAATACCAGATCATTCATTTGCATCTCCCTATTATTTGAGATGAATGAGGCATCAAGCTAAACCAATTACAGCAACAATAGCTGTCAAAGCACCAATCATTTGCTTACCATAAGGCACATATTTTTGAATAAATGCGCCGACGAGCAAACCGAATACGTATATAGATGCCATCGCTGTAACCATACCAACGACCAGTAAAACTGCCTGACCGTTTTGGCCAAGTTCCGTACCATGTGCGATGCCATGAAAACCGGCCAAAAGTGCAGCAATAAAAGGAACGGCTTTATTGGTTTTGGTCCAAAGAGCAACAGCCAATACAATTAACGACGCAATAATGCCGTTTTCAGCAATTGCTGTTGCTAAGTTGAATTGTGCACCGATCATAAAACCGACAATCATTGCGGCAGATAAACCGAATAATCCGGCCCATTTCCAGCGCTGGTGTGCAGTCCAAATCAATACGCCAAATGCTAACGCCATCATTAGATGATCAAGCCCTGTAAATGGATGCACAAAACCGCTGATAAAACTATTATGGCTATGCTCATGGCCTGAATGCGCCATTGCTACCAAGGGAAAGAATGCCAACGATGTGAAGGTAATTCTTTGCAATAATAACTTCATAGTGGATGCCCCTTATGCTTTAAACAAACCTTGTTTCTCAATAAAGCTGATGATGTCATTTAAGCCATCTTTAGTTTTCATATTGGAAAATAGAAAAGGTTTTTCACCGCGCATACGTTTCGCGTCTTGATCCATCACATCTAAATTTGCTCCAACCATTGGTGCAAGGTCGGTTTTGTTTATGATTAACAAATCAGATTTGGTAATACCGGGGCCACCTTTACGCGGAATTTTCTCCCCACCCGCCACATCAATTACATACAGGGTTAAATCTGAAAGTTCCGGGCTAAATGTTGCTGCCAAATTATCACCGCCACTTTCAATAATGATCAGTTCAAGGCCATCAAATTTTTCGCACAGGTCATCAATAGCCGCTAGGTTAATGGAGGCGTCCTCACGAATTGCGGTATGCGGGCAACCACCTGTTTCTACACCAACAATACGCTCAGGTGACATAGCTTCATGGCGTGTTAAAAAGTTGGAATCTTCTTTGGTATAAATATCATTGGTCACCACCGCCATATTGTATTTTTCACGCAGTGCCTGACATAAATTTAAAGTAAGCGCTGTTTTACCTGAACCAACTGGACCGCCAATACCTACGCGTAATGGGCTACGTTCTGTCATGTGAAATGTCCTTTATTTTTAAGATCTAAATAATCGTGAATATTGTGTTTCGTGTGCCATACTGAGCATGGCGTAATTAGGTAAGGCGCTACTGAGTTCAGCATCTTGCAGTGCTAAAGCACGTTCAATTGCCTCTGGAATCAGCCCATGCACATGCCATAAAATCCGTTGTCCACTCATCTGTCCAAGTGGTACAGTTTTCACGGCAGCCAACACCTGATTTTCAAGTACGGTAAAGGTATAAGCAGTCAAAACCTCTGCAACATCAAGTTCGAGTTGCCCACAAAGATGCGCATAGATGGGTACGAAACCGATCTGCTTTTTTAATTTCACAGGCTTTTTCAGCACATCACGAATCCACGCATTTAATGAAAATGCCAATTGCTGTGATTCAGCCAATAACTCTTTGCTTTCTCGACTTGCTCTATATAACTGCGCCCAGTATTCAAACTGCTCAGGCTGATCAAAAGATATTATTAGGCGTTTCAAAACGGGCAGCTCAAACCGTACCAAAAGCATTTCAAGCACTTCTTCAAAATAAGTAATGCTCGAGGTTTCATCAAAAATTAAGCTCTGATCAATCGCACTTTCTACCCCTTGAGAATAACAGTACGCCCCAATTGGTAGTGCCGTTGAGGACAAAGTCAACAGACTTAAAAGCTGTGAAGCATTAGGTGTGAACATGATGCAAAGCCTTAATTGGGCTTAATCTGTGATCATGCTGATGCTGTGCATAAGCACCGCTTTCAGGCTCAAATGGATGCATGGTTTCATATACCGTTAAACCAAGTCCAATTATCATTTCAGCCAATACATGATCTGGCTCAAAATACAGCGCCGTTGGTGTGAGCATTAAAGGGACGTGACGATTACCTAAGTGATACGCTGCTTTTAATAAATCAAAGCTGCTTGGTGCTTCTACTTTCATGAGTTTTTCTGCTTTGGCATCGACACGCAGTACATCACCCTCTTGAGTTGCGATATATGAACCGTGCCTTAAAATGCCGGTACGGGGTAAATCTGCACCAATATCGTGCCCGTTAGCTAAAGTTGCACGAAAACGGCTCTTTTGTCGTGTATCAAATGTCAGTTCAACTATCTCAACATTTTCTTGTACGACATTACCCTCAAGTCTTTCCGTATAGATTTTCATAAATACCCAATCTCAATTTCTTTTATCGTGATTCGTGAACTAAATTGATGCTAAATTCAGCATTAAATGAATGATTTGCATTAAAATAATGCACTATTCATGCCAATCTTATTTTGCCAAGCGTTTTATTTTTGCCGTGTCTATCTAATTATTTTGAAATTTGCTTCGTGCAAGACATCTTAATTATTAAAAAATATGTGATTGCCGATAATTATTCAGATGGCCATAAAAAAATCCCCCCATCGATGGAGGATTGTAGAAATAGAATTTATGCCAATCTAGCTAAGCATTAATACACATCTCGTCGGTAGTGACCGGCCTTACGTAAGGCATTAATTTGTTTAGCACCTAAAATTTGGCAGAGTAAAACTTGAAGTGCGACATAAACCACCTAATTAATTTAAAGGGTTTATGGAGTATATAAAATTGTCATACCATCA
>NZ_JAMFKZ010000026.1:0-30279 GCF_023488045.1 Acinetobacter sp. ANC5681 | reverse complement strand
CCAAGAACCTAACCAATCTAGCCAAATCCTTGTTTCTCAACAAGTTTTTATCTGCATCACCGCCGATGGATGTGCATTCTACAGCATTTCAGAGCAGGTGCAAGGGATTTATTCAAATTTATTTCACTTATCGCACCAACCGATTATTTTTTACACAAATAAGGCTGAAAATGTGCGATTTGGTCGATTATTTGCTCAGTTTTATTTTTTTCTTGCCAGTGTAAAGGTCTGCAATCGATATATTCACAGTATCCCGTGCCCTCATAACTCCCATTGTCCCATAAGAGTTGATAGTGAAAGCTGCCCACATAACCTGCTGCCAAACCAAATTTATAATCACCTCGACTTTGTGCTGTTAGTTGAAAGACAACAACATCCTTTTCTGAATATTGCCAACTAAATTCTCGTGGTAAATACATATCTCGTCCATTTGGTGTTTGTACTTTTGGATAAACACGGCTGACATCAAAAATGACTTGATCATCATAAAGTCGAGATTGCTGCTCATTCGACTGAATTTCAATCCGAGAAAAAATAATACTATTCCACTGGTTTCTGAGTTCGGACAAAATAATTTGCAAATCTGCATTAATCTGAATGATTTGATAGGTAAAAAAATGAAAGGCTATGAAAGGCAAATACATGGCTCTAGCATGTTTTAAAATACCCTGTGCTTCAATTTGATACTTTTGTTTTTTATAGGTGATTTCCCCTTCACATTGGCAACGCACATACCAATAATCGCCAACTCCCCATTGTAAAGCTGAATGATTTTCTATTTCAGAGTCAATATTCACTTGGAGTTGACAACCGAGCTCATCATCATCACGCTTAAAATAATAATTTGGGAAATCAACTTGGATTTGATCTACATCTAAAAACTGATAACGGTCTTGCTCCAATTGACACTGCTCTTTGGCACTATAACTTTTGAGATGTCCAACAGTTGAGGCACTACTACTGACCAAAACGGTCGCAGTATCAATTGCCGTCGTAGTAATAGCACTGGCGTTATAACAAATCGGAATGCGAGGTTGACCGATTAGACTAATAAAATTTAAGTAATAAAAGGGCTCAGGTAAATTCGGCAGAATTAAAGCTTGATAAACAATTTTAAATAAGCCTTTTGGCGGATAGAATGTTAAAGCTTCTGACTTATTGAGGTTCAGCCGCTTTAATTGATTGTTATTCATCAATATTGGCATACTGAACCTCTCTTTTCTAAGTTATTATTTTTGCTTCATTCTTTTTTGCAAATAAAGTCGTTACAAAGCCTGAAAGTACATAAAGAATGCATACAATCAAGATTCCTACTGGAATGTTGTACGTGATTGCCGCAAAAATCAAGACCACAGGCAACATCACAACAAAAGGTACACGTTTACGATCCATTTGTTTAAATGAATAGTATTTGATATTTGAAATCATAAGTAAACCAACACCAACCATCACAACAGAGTTGATTACTTGAATCACAATATCTTTTAAATCAAAAACAAATGGGAAATCACGACCGACCCACACCACTGAAATCACAGTAACAGCAGCTAATGGGCTCGCAATTCCAATAAAGTAACGCTTATCCACCACACCAATTTGAACATTAAAACGTGCTAAACGAAATGCAGCACACGCGGTATAAATAAAACAACAAGCTAAACCGATACGTCCAAGGTCATGTAAACTCCAGCTATACATCAGAATCGCTGGTGCAACACCAAAAGCTAATAAGTCAGAAAGTGAATCATACTGCTCACCAAATGCACTTTGCGCACCGATTGCGCGTGCAACTCGACCATCTAATCCATCAAGCAATGCAGCTAAAAAGATTGCGTAAATCGCCTGATTAAAGTTGCCATTCATACTCGCAATAATGGAGTAAAAACCAGAAAGCAACGCTGCTGTAGTAATAAGATTAGGCCATAAATAAATACCACGGCGTTTTACTTTTTGCCCTTCATGCGTTTGTTCTTCTTCTTCTACTTCAAAGGTGATGCCATCAAAAGAATGGTCTTCTTCATTTAAATCAGCATCAGGTTTAAGAGAATTTGTCATTATTTTCAATTCCTCGAGAATATTTTGACTTCTTTAGTGGCGAGATGGGTTATTCACCCACCAACCAACGCACAGCGGCATGACCACCATTTTCACTCATACGTAAATGCGGGAATAGCCATTGTAGGGCTTGGTCTGCATCTTCAGAGAATTTCCAAGGGGGGTTAATCACGAGTAAACCACATCCATTCAAGCCTACTGGCGTGTCATCAGGCCAAACACAAATTTCACAAATTAATTGGCGACGAATTCCTGTTTTGAACATTTTCTTTTCAAAACGTTCAATCATGGCGCGATCTTTGATTGGATACCACACTGCAAATACACCCGTTGGCCATTTTTTATGTGCGGCTTGGAGAATTTCAACCAATTGTGGGAAGTCTTTACGCTCAATTTCGTAAGGTGGGTCAATCATGACCAATCCGCGTTTTTCTTTAGGTGGAATGACACCCATCAGACCTTCATAAAAATCACGCTCATGCAAGCCCGCACGTTTATCGCGGATATTAAAATACAATTGTTGAAACACATCACGCTGCATTTCAAATATAGTTGCTTTATCAATATCACGCATGCCTTCAAGCGCAAACCAAGGTGAACCTGGATAAGCGCCTTTGCCTGAACCTGCACGCATATCTTCAACAATTTTAAGATATTGTTTTATGCCTTCAGGTGCATTACGTTTAATCGAATCATCAAGCTTGACCAATCGATGGATACCCGTTAAAAACTCACCTGATTTTTGTGCTTCAGACGTAGATAAATCATATTTACCTGCACCACCATGGGTATCGATATATCGATAAGGTTTATCTTTAGCATTTAAACGAGCGAGCAGTTGAAGCAAAAGTACATGCTTCATAACATCGGCAAAGTTACCCGCATGGAAATGGTGACGGTAATTCATGTTGACAATTATTCCTCAATTCAAAGGGTAGTTTATCACGAATGAAAAAAGTATTCTTTAGCGTTGATGTGATCGGCTAAGATCATACTGCCTCTTCATCAAGCTCTATTGGAAATATATGCAGCAAAGTTCTCTCCCTGAATCCTGGGATTTAGATAAAGTTTTGGATGATTTAAATGAATCAGGTTTTGCCGTTATAGATAATGTTTATCCTGCTGCATATGTAGACTCTCTCGTAAACGAATGCAGTTCACATCTTGCTGAGTTTAGAGCCGCAGGTATCCAAAATGGTATTGTGAGTCATATACGTAGCGATCATATCTTATGGATTGATGAACAATTACCGATCGCACAACAACATATTAATGCATTAAAAAACTTGTCTCAGTTATTAAATCAAGCGTTTTATTTGGGAATCAAAGAAGTAGAGGCTCATTTTGCCTGTTACAACGCAGGTGAGTTTTATGCATTACATCGAGATAATCCTCAGAAAAAGAATGATCGCATGATTTCAACTGTTTTTTATATACATGAACAGTGGCAGGAAGACTTTGGCGGTCAGTTACGCTTACAAGATAAAAATGAGCAATGGCATATCATTCAACCATTGCCAAATCGGCTTGCTATCTTCCAAAGTGATTTACTACATGAAGTATTGATTTCGAAACAGCAACGTCTATCAATTACAGCATGGTTACGCAGTGGAAATTCGCTTTGGAATGCCTAAACCTTTAAATTGCAAAATAAAGCCCTATATATGCATGCATAGATCAAGGTTTTGGATAAACTGATGTCAAATGAAACGAAACATGTAGTAAATCGAATTGGTGAAACAGACCAACTCTATTTAAGTGAAAATACACCTGAACTTGCTTTAGAAAGAGCTGACTTACGTCTGCAATTGGTTGTACTCAGTCATGTCCGTCAAGAACAATTGCATTTCTTGCAAGAAGCGATCGTGCTACTTGAGCAAGCTCGGATTGAATTTGAGGAAATGCCATTAAGCCTTTATCTTGATCTCTCGTTGCATTTAGCCAAAGCTTATATGATTTATTTTGAGCTAACCAAAGAGCAACGTTTTGCGATTATCACGCAGCAAATCCTAAAGCCTCTCGCTCACTACGATCATCTAGATATTTACTTCTTTTTGGCTTATGCATCTGCAAGTAAAGAAGAGTTTGCGATGACTCAACATTGGTTAAAAAAATATGTGGCATGTGTAGATCACGACTTGCAGTTGTTAAATGCACATCCAGCATTTAATCAAGCCCGCCAAGAAGAATGGTTCATAAGTTTAATCCATAAAAAAGCTCACTGATGTGAGCTTTTCTTATTAAGTTGTACTATCAACATGTAGTTGCTGATTCAACTCATCTATCACGATAGCCCATTCATCATCTTTATCCCAATGACTCTTAAGAAAGTCTCGTTGCCCAGCACTCCAAAAATCAGCTTCGTGTAATTTCTGGCTAGCACTCAATTGATGAGTTTTAATAAAGTTTTCCATCGAAACTTCATCTGCATCAAGCCCCAATTGTTCAAATAAAAGTTCAAGTGTTGGTTGTTGTTCAAACATTTTTTCTTCTCCTTAGGTAAAACCCATCTAATAAATAATCTAACAATAAACTGTATTAACTTGCAGGCATATCTCTATATTTTCTTGTTGTATTTTGTTTCTTAAAATAAAAAAGCACTCTACAAGAGAGTGCTTTTCATAATTTATCAAAATGACAAATTATTTAACCATGTCAGCAATCGCTGCACGTTCTTCTTCTAACTCGTTAAGAGTGAAGTTGATACGGTCACGGCTGAATTCATCAATTTCTAAACCTTGAACGATTTTGTATTCACCGTTTTCAGTTGTTACAGGGAAACCAAACATTACACCTTCAGGAATTCCATAAGAACCGTCAGAAGGAATACCCATAGTTACCCATTTGCCATTTGTACCTAACGCCCAATCACGCATATGGTCAATTGCAGCGTTTGCAGCAGAAGCAGCAGAAGACAAACCACGTGCTTCGATGATCGCAGCACCACGTTTACCAACTGTTGGAAGGAATACATCTTTATTCCATTCAGCATCGTTGATTTTGTCTTTTAAGCTTACACCATTTGCAGTTGCAAAACGGTAGTCAGCATACATAGTTGGAGAGTGGTTACCCCAAACAGTCATGTTCTCGATGTCAGAAACTGCAACGCCAGCTTTTTGAGCAAGTTGAGTTAATGCACGGTTGTGGTCAAGACGCAGCATAGCTGTGAAGTTTTTCGCTGGAAGATCTGGAGCAGATTTCATTGCGATGTAAGCATTTGTATTTGCTGGGTTACCAACAACTAATACTTTAACATCACGGCTAGCAACTTTATTCAAAGCTTGACCTTGACCAATGAAGATCTCGCCATTTACTTTCAATAAGTCAGCACGTTCCATACCAGGACCACGTGGACGTGAACCAACTAATAAAGCATAGTCAGCATCTTTAAATGCAACTTTAGGATCATCAGTCCCGATCATGCCTGCCAATAAAGGGAAAGCACAGTCATCAAGTTCCATCATTACGCCTTTAAGCGCTTGTTGAGCTTTCTCAAAAGGAACTTCAAGCAATTGTAAAATTACAGGTTGATCTTTACCTAACATTTCACCGCTTGCGATACGGAATAATAAGCTATAACCAATTTGACCTGCAGCGCCTGTAACGGCAACACGAACGGGTTGCTTCATGTGATATTCTCCAATGAGATGCGTTTGCACAATTGAACGCTAAAGTGGTTCAATCGAATTATCATAAACGGCAAATATTGTACTCTAAAGCAAACACAGATGCATTTAAAAGAGAATGGATTTCAACAAAAGTCTGATAGAAAATACAAATTAAGTGAAGAAAAAGCTTAATAACTGCCTTTAATTGTAAATTCATTTGGACATCCCGTCACAATATGACTTGCACATTGTTTATATTGCCCATTTTTTTGATAACACACCCGAATCTCAGTCAAAATGGAATCAAATTTTGAAGACTGACAGGTAAAGCGAATTCCTGTAGGAGGTAATGACGGGTTTAATTTCATAAATTGTTGTCGAAGGTTTTCTTTTTGCACTTCAATGGTATTCGGACTCGTTAAATCAGCAGGTACTTTTAAGCGCTCAGCAAAGTTGATGACCGTCCTGAAATACTGACTGGCATTCATGGGCACACAGCCGCCAACATTCTGCCAAAGTTGAACCCTTGCATTTTCATCGGGCATTACACGCGCCACAACTTTAGCTTGCAAGGGAGATAATTTCGCAGAAGTTTTAGTGGAACAATCCCGATTTAAAGGAACTTCTGGCAATAAGCTTGCGATAGTAAGAGAATAACCTTCTAAACATTTACGCTGTTTTTGTCTTGATGAATCAAAGGAACAAGCTGCGGGAGTCATTTGAACATGCATCACATAACCCGAAATATCAGGGTTCTCTGCAGCATGCAACGGCGCAGCAAGTGACATGACCAAGTAACAGATCAAGATCTGCAATGATCGAACTAACCGTCCCTTGAATAAATTCATAAATTTCATCAAATATAAAAACTTCATTGTTTCAAATTAAATGTCTTTGTTTCCCTAAGGTTCATTGCGCACAGGTATTGTTCCCATCCTTTTTTCTAAGGATTGCGCGCCTAGCCCTAACACAACACCATAATGCGTCGCATTGGTCATGACATGTTTGACGTAATCACGTGTTTCCAACAATGGAATCGTTTCTGTGTATTGATCAGCCGCCATGGTTTGAAAATCTGGCTGCCATCGTTTTGCACGATTTGGGCCAGCATTGTAACCTGCTGTTGCTAATACAGCATTGCCACTCAGTTGGCTTTGAATCATTGACAGATAGTATGTCCCATAACGAATATTGATATTCATTTCACTTAGAGCCGCCGGGTTATAAGTTTCACCCATTTGGCGTGCAACTAACTTTGCAGTATTCGGCATAATTTGCATTAAACCACCTGCACCCACATGTGAACGTGCGGATGTAACAAACCGACTTTCTTGGCGCATTAAACCATATGCCCAAGCTGGATCAATACCAGCATTGTAACTGTGACTCGTGACATTACTACGGTGTGGTGTTGTATAGCGATAAGTATCATTATGGCGCGAGGTTGTACGATCTGCGGCATAGATTGCTCGGTCATACCAACCAATATCATGCGCTTGCTTAGCGGCAGCTAAAAGTAAACCATCATCATGCTGCAAATACGCTTGGCGGACTGCCCAATTCCATTCGCGATTAATGTAATTTGCTGGTGCATCAATATTTTTTAACGCAAATGCACGTTTAAAGTGGATATTTTGGTTTAACCGTTGAATATCTTGTGAACTTGGTTGCTCGTTATAAGGCTGATGATTATAACGTTCGCCTAAACGATCTTTGGCTAGCAAATTATGGTAGTCATCCCCAGCTTGTGCCAGCTTACGATAAATCTGTTGAGCAGCTTGCTTTGAAGCAGCATCTGAGCGCTGTTCAGAAGCACGAGCAAGCCAGTACTGCCAACGATCTTCTTGTTTCTGCGTGATTGACATGGCATCAATTGCACGAATTAAACTTTCCCAAGCACCAAAACGAATCGCTTGACGTGCATAAATTTCGGCTTCTTCTGGACTAAACGGATAACCATAACTTTGATCATAGGCATTGAGGACTTCTCGGTTAAAGCCATTCTTCATTACCGTCGTTCCACCCACATAACCTACCGTACGATATAAATATTTTTGTACAGGTTGAGGAGTATCTTGTGCAATACGCTGAATATTTCCTAAAGCATTGGTGAAATCACTATCTGCGACACGTCCCAATGCAAAAATTAAATATGCATAATCAGCATCGCTGGCTTTAGGAGCATTCCATAAATATGCCAATGGATTGGCTTGGATCTGATTCAACTGAGCCAAGGACAAATCCAGACCTATAGTTTGGGCGGTCGCAATCGCTAAACCAGATTGACCTGCTCGCAGTTGTCCCCAAAGTCGTTGTTGACGATCTTGAGCAGTCATCAAAGGACTAGATAACATCAGTCGCCCTAAACCATTACACGATTCAGGCTGTGTACTTGTCGTTAACCAAATATCTTTATATTCAGCAAAAACTAGACTATCCCCCGTTTTGGCACGGACTTGTGCAACCGCACAACTCTCTTCTTGGTCAGGATTAGTGACATAGCTGAGTACAGGTTTTGCTTCATTAAAACTGGCTTGTTTTACTTTTTCTTCGACATAATCTGCTGCTAATTTTTCAGCCATCGCTGATTGAGGATAACGTTGCGCAAAAGCGATAATTGAAGAAGCAGGTTGTAGCCCTAGGTTGGTATTCAATTTCCAATACTCAGGGTAATAACCTAATACATCATTTTGCATTTCATATTGATATTGATCGAGCAATGCAATATTGCCAGAACTCGCAGCACGTAGAGCATCATTAAATTGTTCGTCTAGAGCATATACAGATGAGCAGATCACCACGCCGCCCATCGCAACAAGTCGACGGAAGCTTTTCTTGTTATTCAGTTTATTGATCATGGTTGTTGTAAAATCATGTTGCTTATTCATCTTCATCAATACATTTGCCCAATTTTCCCTGCCCTCATAGTGTAATAAGTCTGGCTTCCTACAATTGTTGTGTTATGTAACTTGCTGATTCATATTCATTAAAATTCATCCAATTTTATTCATAAACTGTCCATTTTTGTCAGTTTTTTATTCTCTGCGTTCTTACAAAAATACTGCTATAATCCGCGGTTTGTTTAAATCCACCTTGTTTAGGAGCCTGCATGACGGTTCAAACATTCATTCCAAGTGCTGTAAAAGCTGCTTCAGAAAACACTGTTACCCAGCCAACGCACACCACTGATGTTTCAATTAAAAAATTATATATTGAAACGCAAGGGTGTCAGATGAATGAGTATGACAGTCATCGTATGGCAGACTTATTGGGTGATTCACATGGTTATGTGCTCACTGACAATCCAAATGATGCAGACATTCTGCTCATGAACACCTGCTCAATTCGCGAAAAAGCACAAGAAAAAGTGTTCAGTGGCTTAGGTCGTTGGCGTAAACTCAAAGAACAGAATCCTGATCTGGTGATTGGTGTCGGTGGCTGCGTTGCCTCTCAAGAAGGTGACAACATTCAAAAACGTGCACCATACGTCGATATGGTATTTGGTCCACAAACCTTGCATCGTTTGCCACAAATGTTGGATCAACATCAAGCTCAAGTTGAAAAGCCAAAGAAAGAAAAAATCAAACTGGTTGATATTTCTTTCCCAGATATTGAAAAGTTCGACTTTTTGCCTGAGCCACGTGTGGAAGGCTTTAAAGCATTCGTTTCCATCATGGAAGGTTGCTCTAAATACTGTTCATTCTGTGTCGTACCTTATACTCGTGGTGAAGAGGTTTCTCGTCCACTCGATGATGTATTGGCTGAAATCGCGGGCTTAGCTGAAAAAGGCGTGCGTGAGATCAGCTTGCTTGGTCAAAACGTGAATGGCTATCGTGGTGAAACGTTTGAAGGTGAAATTTGCACTTTCCCTGAACTACTGCGTTTAGTTGCAGAAATTCCGGGTATTGGACGTTTACGCTATACGACTTCTCATCCGCTTGAGTTTTCTGATGATTTAATTCAATGCTATCGTGATTTACCACAAATGGTTTCACATTTACATCTGCCAGTACAAAGTGGTTCAAACGATGTATTGCAAGCCATGAAGCGTAACCACACCATTGATGTCTACATTGATAAAATTGCCAAATTACGTAAAGTCCGTCCAGATATGCATTTATCTAGCGACTTCATTATTGGTTTCCCGGGTGAAACAGATGAACACTTTGCGGAAACATTACAGTTTATTAAAGATTTAGATTTTGATCATTCATATAGTTTTGTCTATTCAAAACGCCCTGGTACGCCTGCATCTGACCTGCCAGATGATACCCCAGAACAGGTGAAAAAAGACCGTTTGGCTCAAGTTCAGCAAGTGATCAAACAATCAAGTATTGATAAAACTGATGCTATGCTGGGTAAAATTGAACGTGTCTTGATTGAAAAAGTATCTGATAAAGATCCAAATGTATTGGTTGGCACAGCAGACAATACTCGTTTGGTTACATTTATCGGTGATGCGACATGGGTTGGACGTTTCGCAGAGATTGAGATCACTGAAATTAAAACTTTAAATTTAGTTTATGGTGAACTCTTGAATCTTGAACCTGACGTGGCGTAATGTAAGGGTATTCCTACACGTGAGCTAAAAGGGTTTCTCTTGACTTCAGCGATTAAACGTACTGTAACGTTCCCTGAAATTTCCATGGAACATTTAAAACGAATGCTCGGTGCATACAACGGGCATTTAAAGCAAATCGAACAACGTTTAGATGTCAAAATTACTCACCGGGGCGATGCCTTTTATCTAGACGGTGATATAGAAACAGTTGAAAGAGCCGAAGCACTATTGCAACGGCTTTATCAAGAATCAGAAATTTCCCCACAAATTAGTGCCGATGTCCTGCATTTGATGATTCAAGGTTCACAGACCGACCGTGAACTGATGGATGATTCCGAACAAGAACATACAGGGCTGGATAGCGTCTGGTTACAGACCCGCAAAGGGCGAATCAATCCACGTGGTGCCAACCAGAAACGCTATGTACAGCGCATTTTACAAAGTGATATTTCCTTCGGTATCGGCCCAGCAGGGACAGGTAAAACTTATCTAGCAGTTGCTGCTGCAGTGGATATGTTAGAGCGTAATGAAATCCAACGAATCTTACTGGTTCGTCCTGCGGTTGAAGCTGGCGAGAAACTCGGTTTTCTACCGGGTGATTTGACCCAAAAAATCGATCCCTACTTACGCCCACTTTACGATGCTCTCTATGAAATGCTGGGTTTTGAAAAAGTGGCCAAACTGATTGAACGCCAAGTGATTGAGGTTGCTCCGCTTGCCTATATGCGTGGACGTACGCTGAACCACTCATTCGTCATTTTAGATGAAGCACAAAACACCACACCAGAACAGATGAAAATGTTCCTTACCCGTTTAGGGTTTGGTTCGCGTGCTGTGATTACAGGTGACGTGACACAGGTTGACTTACCTCGTGGGCAACAATCGGGCTTAGCACAAGCATTACGTGTACTGGAAAATGTCCATGAAATTCATATCACTCGTTTCCATTCCCGTGATGTGGTGCGACATCAATTGGTACAAAAAATTGTTGAGGCCTACGAAGGTTGGGACAGTGAACAGCAACGCCTGTCTGCTGAAGCTCGTGCTGAACGCAAAGCCAAACAAGAAGCATTGATTGTAGAAAATGATTCTGCGGCAGATGCGCAACACATTTAAAAATCCCCCTCACTCCCCCTTTTATTGCAATACTTTAATCGCATATCAGGGGGACGATTTTAAGGATCTATTTTGAAAATCAATTTAAGTCTTCAACAAGACTTTCAAGCAAATGAATTACCACTAAAACGTGGTCAAATTAAAAAGCAGATTGAAACCACACTCCGTCATGTCGGTTTCGACGTAGATTGCGAAATCGGAATTGCCTGTGTTGATCTGGCAGAAAGCCACGAGTTGAATCTACAATACCGCGAGAAAGACAAACCCACCAATGTACTGTCCTTTCCAAGTGATATTCCAGAGGAAATGCTGAGTTTACTGGATGCTGAACCTTTGGGTGACTTGGTGATTTGCATCCCTGTGGTTTTACAAGAAGCCGCAGAACAGCAAAAAACACCAACTGATCATTTCACGCATTTATTGGTTCATGGCGTTTTACATTTACTGGGCTACGATCATGAAACCAGTGAAGCTGAAGCAGAAGAAATGGAAGCTTTAGAAATTGAGATTTTAAAAAAACTAGGGATTGCCAATCCTTATCAAGCCGATGAAAGCTAATTTAAGACACTATGTATATCGTTATTTTTAAAGCTACGATCAAACAACTTGGTGCAACTTAATCTAAAATGGCTCAAAAGCTGAGGAATAAAGCCTTGAGCCAATTTAACTGTGTCAAATTTGAAGCGTGTAATGAAAATGGTTTTGAAATTGCGTTGTCTTACTGGCATGGCCTTGAAGATATCAAGCAGTGGCAACGCGATGCAGAACATTTAGTTGCTCAGCGTTTGGGTAAAGAAAAATGGTATCAGGATTTTAGTGTGGAAATCTGTACAGTTGAACGTGCTTATTCAAATCAAAATGGCTTGTGAATAGATGTAAACTTATCCACATCTTCAATAAAAAACGGCTGAATTCAGCCGTTTTTTTAATTCTTATTTTTAAAATTGATAACGCAAGGTTAATGTTGCGTTACGTGGTGCACCTTGAGTAATAGTACACCTTTTTAATGTACTTCAAATTCCGCATCGACAGGATCAAAGCGCCATGTTCGAATAATTCGTAATTCAGAAATGTCCTTTTTCATATCATTATCAAAGGGTCCAAAAGGTGCTCCACGGCGCACCGAAGCTTTTGCCGCATCATCCAGAATCGCATGTCCTGAGCCTTCAATGAGACGAATGGCACGGATACCCCCCTGTGCATTCAGGATCACCATTAAACGTACTTCACCCGATAAATGTTGTTGTTTCGCTTCATCTGGATAATAACGATTACCGTATAGTTCAACTTTCTGACGAAATTTATCAAGATAAGCTGCTGACGCATCTTGTTTTGCCTGAATCCCATCTACTGTTTTAATACGCTGTTTACGACTAAAATTTTGCTGACGTTGTAAATATTGTGCTTCCAAACTCGCAACCATCGCGGCTTTGGCTTGAAATTGACTCTGTAACTCATCTAAGGTTTTTTTACGTTCAGTTTGCTCTACTTGCTTCTGCCAGCTTAAAACTGTCATGAGCACTTTTTCTTCAAATTTTAATTCTCGTTTTTGCTGGACTTTCTCTAAACTTTCGAGCTCAGACTCTCCTGTTGTCGCATCTGCTTCCATCGGAGCTGGCATATCACTCGACATACGATGTGCTTCACGAAAGTCACCTGAACCTTTTTGATCAGCTTGCGCCAAGAAGTCGGCATCTTTGACTTTTTCTTGACTTGTACGAACCGTAACTGCAATTTCTTTGGTTGATGTATCTGTAGGTGATGGCATTGCGAACTGAATTGCAAGCACAGCACCATGTAGAAGCATCGCTAACACAACTGCCCCGATAAAAATTGGATCTTGCCACCAGTAAGGGGACAGTACTGAACGAAAATTTCTTTTATTCCACATGGCATTCAAGCGACAAAATATGTCTCATCCCCAACAGCAATCACGGTATAAAACCAAACTAATATTCAAAATATTAAAAAAATGTGATCCACTTATAGTCACAGTGTTTCCGTACCATCATTTTATGAAAATGTAGCAATTAATTTTGCTACACTGCAAGTCAGAAATTTATTTTTATTTTTTAGCTAATACAAAGATCGTGGTATTGCATTCAGATTTGTTGATGATTGAGTTCGGTTAGAAACATCAAAAAATCTATAATCAATTCACTTTCTGGAACAACTTTTATGCAAACGCTAATTTCATCCGTTGTTAAACGTCTACGTAAAGTTTACCAAAAAGCAGAAGAATTCATTGAAGAAGAAAGAGAATTTGCACTTTCACAGGTATTTGTGAATGCGACAATGGAGCGTTATGTCACAGAAAAAGTTGGAATTATTCAAGATCTACACGCCGATCTATATGATGGATGGCTACGTTTATATTCCACGATTGATGTTAAAGGGCTACATACCACCTTATCCGTTGATTTAAAACTTATTCAAATGGAAATGAATAAAGATGTTCAACTGATGGTGTTCGAACAAATTAGTAATACACAAGTGATTGAAGCATCATTTAAGAATATTTTCCAAAAATGGGGATTTTATATTGCGATTTGGTATTACCAAAAATTTCGTGATGAAGATCCTCTAGGAAAAATCTTGGAGCATTTTGAAGTTGTTTCAGTCAAAGATGAATTGCTTTATTTAGATTTAAATCGCTGGTTTAAAAAGAAACCGAGTATTATTGAAACGCTGAGCAAAGTTCATGTAAACCGCGCCAGAGTCCGTCCAGCCGAACTGATTGTTTGGGGGAACGTCAATTTGGCTGCCATTTTGTATCCGCCAAATGAAGATGACTTTGATGAAGAAGGATTAGACGACACAGAAGTCACGCCAATTCAGCAAAAAGACACTAGAAAATAATCGTATTGAATAGGGTGGTATGAATTTCAGATTTATGCCACTTACTCAAATACCATCATGATTTATACGAAAAATTAACAAGCATTGAGTAAAAAACCTGATTTTTTCTTCATAATCTACAGGCATAATAATCATAAATCTTAATGATAAATGAATGATTGCTCATTGATGATCATTCAAAGGATATATAGCGTGATGACAAAGAAATTATTGAAAGTAGTGAGTATTACGTCGGCTGCCCTGTTCAGTGTCAGCATGTCTAGCCATGCTCTAGCAATGGCACCTTTCCAAGCAAGCTATCAATTTAGCTACAACAACAAAAACCTCGGTTCAGCGACACGTACACTTTCGCAACAAGGAAATAATTGGACCTATCAGTTTAGTGCAAAAGCAGGCGGAATTGCCTCAGCCTCGGAAACGAGTCAATTTAGCTTTGTGGATAATAAAATTACTTCACAAAAGTTTAGTCGCAGCAGCAAAATCTTAATTCACAGTAATACGATGAGTATTAACTTTAATCCAAACACTAAAGTTGTGAATACGAAAAAAGATGACACCGCCCGCTCATTCCCATGGCAAGCAGGTGCGTTAGATGAGTTGAATGCTGAATTGCAAATCCGTGAGGATTTAAAAAGTAATTCACTTAGAACCAAATATTTAATTGCTGATGCAAAAGCCTTAGATGAACGCCGTTTTGTTAAGCAAGGCACGGAAACCATCAAAACCAATTATGGGACATTCAGCACCATTAAAGTCGTTATGCAACACGATAAACCAGAACGTAATACGGTATTTTGGTTAGCACCAAAACTGGATTATTTACCTGTCAAAATGGCACATAATGATGGGAAATCTTCTTATGGCTTACTATTAACAGGCTATTCAGGGAAAACCAACTAACCATCTGGTCAATTTTAGCTTGCAATTTTTTAGATGCTTTTTAAAATATGCCTTTGCTTGAAAAAGCATCCGTTTAGAGGATTCTCCCGTGTACGCTTTAGAACAGAAAATCTTAAATGAAGGTATCGTTCTATCTGATCAGGTTTTGAAAGTTGATGCTTTCTTAAATCATCAAATTGACCCCGTGTTAATGCAACAGATTGGTAAAGAGTTTGCTGCTCGTTTTAAAGATGCAGGCATTACTAAAATTATTACGATCGAAGCTTCTGGAATTGCACCTGCAATCATGACTGGCTTGGAGCTTGGTGTTCCAGTAATTTTCGCGCGTAAATACCAATCTTTAACACTCAAAGATGATCTTTACCGTTCTAAAGTGTTCTCATTCACCAAACAAACTGAAAGCACTATCGCAATCTCTAACAAGCATCTTAACGCAACAGATAAAGCGCTTGTAATTGACGACTTCTTGGCAAATGGTCAAGCGGCATTAGGTTTAATCGATTTGATTCACCAAGCAAATGCTGAAGTTGTGGGTGTGGGTATCGTGATTGAAAAGTCATTCCAACCAGGTCGTGATGTGTTACTTGAAAAAGGCTATCGTGTTGAATCTTTAGCGCGTGTTGAGTCTTTGACTGATGGCAAAGTTAGCTTTATCACAGAATAAACCTGACTGCTAACGAAAGGGCGCCTTAAGCGCTCTTTTTTATATTGGAAAATGAAAAAATACTACACATCGCAAGTGTCATGCCAAGCGCAATCAAGGTATCATGACAACAATTTTGCTGCCCCATATTCACTGGTTTCAACACCTATCTTGATTAACTACAGAGAATGTTTTAGAGAAAGTTATGCGTACATATTTAGACCTTTTACAACATATCCTCGACAATGGCGGCGATAAAGGCGATCGTACAGGTACGGGTACACGTTCAGTATTTGGTCATCAGATGCGTTTTGATCTTTCTAAGGGCTTTCCACTATTAACGACCAAGAAAGTACACTTCCGCTCGATTGTGATTGAACTACTATGGTTTCTAAAAGGCGATACCAACGTTCAATATCTCAAAGATAATAAAGTCAGCATTTGGGATGAATGGGCAACCGCAGAACAAACTGCACGTTTTGGTCGCCCTGAGGGTGAACTTGGTCCTGTGTATGGGCATCAATGGCGTAACTTTGGCGCAACCCAGAATGAAGATGGTAGCTATCAGCAAAATGGTTTTGATCAGATTCAATGGCTTGTGAATGAAATTAAAACTAATCCCAATTCACGCCGTTTGATCGTTTCAGGCTGGAATCCCAATGAGGCTGGAAAAGTCGCTTTACCACCCTGCCACACCCTGTTCCAGTTTTTTGTTCAGGACAATAAGCTGTCATGCCAGCTTTACCAGCGCAGTGCGGACGTTTTCTTTTTATCCCCCCAAATTAATAATTCACAGTACGAAGTTTTAGCCGCTTAAAACCTCTTACACTTTTACGTTTATACTAACGTTTAAATTATGCACAGTATGTTATATAACTTAGTCTATGCAGTAATTTGGCGTACATTATGGATGTTAGAGTTTGTTCAAATATAAAACTAGACTTATCTAAGTCATGTTTAAATCATCATGTTCAGAACATAAAACTAGATCAAACAATAAATGTTAATGGGGTCGTTGTATTTGACGACAATGCTAAGGTTCTCCCTCTCATTTCTGAATATTTATCCTATTACTCCAAGCATGAAAAAATTTCGTATAAGTCAGCAAGTACTTATGGTAAGAATCTAACTTATTTCCTGCAATATATCCGTACCCGCCAAGATTATAATGATGATGAAAGTGATGATGTATTTATCACTGTTCCTTCATACGTAATACAAGAATATTTGACTTTTTTGAGTCGAGACCAAAATATCAGCTCATCTACTGTTAGAAATCGTGATGCGACTATACGTGCTTTTATTGAGTTTCTATGCTCATCTACAGAAGGTCATAAACCACTTAGACAAGATAATCCTTACGAGAAAGGCTATCTATCAAAAGTACCAAAACGAAAAGCTATTATTGCTTGTAATCTAGATGATCTATTTGTACTAATTGAATCTACATCTTCTGAACGAGAAAGAGTTTTACTTCAATTTTTGTACGACTCGGGACTTCGTCGTTCAGAACTTCCTCGTGTTACGCTTGAACATTTTAAGAACACTGTAAATTTTAATTCCCAAAAATTTATCTCTCGCGAATCAGATAAACCCATTTATCTAGATTACGTCCCACTTGAAGTTGAAGGAAGTAAAGGTCGTGGAAATGAACTCAAACCTCGGTGGACGTTAATTAGCTCAGCAACTATTGATCGTATTCAAAAATATCATGCTTCCCCACTATATAAAAAATATGCAAGAAAATATGCTACGCCTACTGAGACTCCTGCATTTTTAAATGCTCAAGGGACTCCTTACACTCCATCTGCCATTAATAAATTATTAGAACGACTAAGCAAGCGTGCTATTAAGCAAGGTCGTCTTGATAGACAAATATCCCCACATAAGCTCAGACATGGTAATGCTTATGCGATTTTACAATCAAATGACTTGGGGAATGACTATTTAGATCGACTTGTGATTTTACAAAAAAACTTAGGCCATAATCACCTAAATACCACTCAAATATATACCAGTATTCCTCAAGATATCTATAACTCCATGTGTGATGAAAAAGGTGATCTCTTAACTAGAGCCGAAAAAATGAAACGTTTAAGTGAAAAAACTCAGTTAAAGATCGGTATTAAGGATATAAAATGAAAAATAATGGGAAAGCCACTGATCACCTAGTAAAAATATGGGTAGACAACCTATTACAGTCCCCAAATCATCTATTAAAGTTACCACTTAGTAATGATTTTAAGAGCCCTTGGGGGGTTAATGTTCTGTCTGATTTTTTATCAAAAGAGATACCTATTACTCTGAGCGAGGCTCGACGTAGAAAACACCTTACAATGCCATTAATAGAAAAGATGGCTGAAATGCAAATTATTGTAGAAGAAGCATCAAGCAGAGAAAATTTTATTCGCCAGAGAATACTCGATTGGTATAGTAATCTGAGCTTTGATGATAAAAAAAACCTCCCCCGCTTAGCTTTATATCCGAGTAATATTTGTTTTAAATCAATAGGTAGTGAACAACGCTCTTGGGCATCTTTATCAACTCAATATGAATGGATCGCAGAAGTAATTGATTACATTCATGAAGACCTTCATAACTTAGGAATTATCTCGGCAGACTTCAAAACAATTAAAAGTCGTAAGAGAGCAATTAAAGATGCTAAGTCTGTTATCAGCCAATGGGTATCAACCATATCTGATGATATAGACGCCATGTGGGATATACCAGTTACAAAAGCCAATACAGATTTGGGTTTTAACGTAGCAATCGAACATATTCAAACCGTTCTAGGCATTTCGGAGAGCTCAGCTAACAATTATAGAGAGTTAGCTTATCCATTAACTCAAAAAATGATTGAAAAAGGAATTTTAGTATATCCAAAAGGCAACTCAGGAGCTGGAGCCGTTGAAAGCAGGAGGAAACTGCTAAATTGGTACAGAAAGCTAAACTTGAAAGAAAAAAGCCAGTTACCAATTTTTGGTAACAAAATCTCACTTGGGAAAATGCATACGAAGCAATCTCCTATTACTCAAAGTGATTTACGTTTTGATATTGTCAAAGATGCTTGGGATTTCATTCACAAAGATCTCGAAAAACTTGGTTTATTAAATACGAATTATAAAAGTGTTTCTGAACGAAATCATGAAAGGAAGAAACTTCTAGATATACCTCGTGAAACTATGAAGGAGCGTTTCAACAGATTAGCTACTCTCAAACTCAATAGTGTACTCGACTTCATCGAACCTTCTGAGTTAGAACCTTTTATTCAGATTGAACAACTTTTTGCCTCACAGATGAAAACCCTACCTTCTAATTCAGGACGAAGTAACTACACAAATGCATGCGGCCTATTTGTAGAGTTTCTATCTGAATTATACGGATCTAGCCCTTTACGAATTATCGACACTTTTGATGAGTATCTATTATCCAAATATAGAAGTTATCTTGAGGACAAAATAATACAAAACAATATATCAAGCCATCATGCAAATACTATTTTAAGTTCAGTACGTATGACATTGAATAGGCTGACTAAAGTAAAGAATTTAGAATACAGTTTTTTTGATGTACAGGGCTTCGATGCCCATAGGCAAACAGACACAAAAAAACCCTTTAGTAAGAATGAACGAATTCAAATATTAGAGGCTATCGAAAAAGCGATTTCTGAAACTCAATTAAGTTTAGAACCCTATAAAAAAACAGGTATCGGAATAAATCCTCTGGATCAACATGGAAATAGAATAAAAGGTCTATCAAATCTAGATAATGCTCGTTGGCTGTTTGAAAATTTTTTGGATTGTAAACCTGTTCATCACAATACAGCTAAAACCCATATTGAAAAGGCATTTCTCAGCATTATTAAAGATTCGAAAAAAGGTCTGAATGAGGTCTATGAAGAATGGGGAATCACACCGATGATCGGAATAGATTTATTAGTGCCTTATATTCTAAGACTCGCTCAAGTTACAGGTCTAAATACTGATTCCATACTATCCCTAGACATAAAGGATTTTGAAACTCGCCATCCAGCCACATCTAGACCATGCCTAAGATATTGGAAAGAGAGATCCGATGGGTATAAAGAGTATCATCTTGATCTTATCAAGGCGAAGATAACTTGGCTCACAGAAAGCCAATCTAGCTCTGTAAAAGAAATTTTCAAACAGGTAATTCAAATGACTAGCTGCATCCGTGAAAATATCAAGGATAGTGTGATTAAAGATAGGCTCTTCATTTATCAATCAAATAGTACTAAAAAACACGGACAAATCAGTTCTTTACTTGGAACTATCGAAAAAAATGCGAGCCCATTAGGTCATAGTATTGCTAGATTTATTGATAAATTTCAATTAAAAAATGACCATGGCCAACCCTTAATCCTTACATTAAGTCGGTTTAGACCAAGTTTCGTAAGTGAAATGCTTGAAGCTGATGTACCTATACATGAGATTCAATTGATGCTTGGTCACTCATCCTTGCATACAACTATTGGCTATATCGACTCTTTAGATTTTAATTCCATTAGCAGAAAGAGGCTCAATGAGAAATTGATGGAAATTCATCAATCAACTTTAAATAGTCGCTCCGAAGAAAAAATTAAAACAATAGAAATCAAAAATGAGGAAGAGTTGGGAGTAACATTTAAAACCAATCTAGCTGCATGCAGAAATATTTTTGATCCACCTGACTTTGTAAAAAAAATGGCTTCTTATACTCCTGGAACGCCCTGCTCGCAATATAACAAATGCTTAAGTTGTGACAACGTAATTATTACAGCAAATTATCTTCCTGAGCTATTTGCAATGAAGCGTGATTACCTAGCTATTTTAGAAAATTCACGAGTGATGGATACTCCCTACGGAAAAATTATCAAAGAAAACCTAGAACTCCTAAGTTATATTACAGATCCTGAGACTTCAGATTTTTCAAAGGAAGAACTAGAAATTGGAAAAAATAGATCCAACTATCTTGGATCTACAATAACAATTGATGGAGTAGTGTAATGGATAAGGAAGCGAAAATAAGTATATTGACGGGTTTTGTTAATCATCGCCGCTATATAATGAATGAGCTAAACACTGCTAAGAATTTAGATAGTGATCTTCATCCACAAGAATCTATAGAGTCCACTACATACATAAACGCTCTTATGGAAAGATCTGTCTCAAAAATATCTAAATTTTCCGATAATGTTTGGGATTTTAATTCTGATTATCCTAATGCAGCACAAAATGTAAAAGGCGCAAAACTGCGCATTAATTTTTTAAAATACAAAAATATTCCAAAGTTTGTGCTAACAGAACTAAAAATCATCTTAGAACTCGCTTTACTTAACAATCTTATTTTCCGACCTGAACTTAACAGCAGGAAAAATAATAAAAAAGGGATTCTTAAAGTTAACTCTTTGATTCCTATTTTTGAGAAAGGGTTAACATTTATTAATCAAATATTCATACAAATAAGTCAAGACCTAGGTTATGAATTTGTTCAAACACAGATTAAAACACTCTCCGAGGTAAATACCGAGCATTACCATGAAGCTGCCAAAAACTACGAACATGTAAAAGGTAGAGAATTAGATCAATTTTTTGAATACTTACGTAGCCCTAGTGCTGTTAAATATGTATTTGATAAGCCTCTAGCTTATGTTGAACTAAATAGTTTAAACTGGAAGAAACTTCCAAGTACTGAAAAAAAGAATAAGGAAAAAGTTTTACCCGATAATGTATTTGAAAATTTATCCAAAATAGCATCTTTAATCGTAGTGGACTTTTTAAATGCGACAGGTCAAAAATCGAAGATCTTGGATATCAATTCTTTAGAAGCTTTATACTCTAGTAAATATTCTTCTTGGGCAAATCAAGTAGGAGTTAATCATGAAATTTTGAATGCCTATATTGCAGTTCGATTGAGAAATAAAGGGTACTCATCAAGTTCCGTTTTAAGCATCATCGAGCCCTATGATTGGATGTTAAATAAAAATGGCCTAGCATGTGGATTAACACTGAGGAAAGCCCTAACTAGTCGCAACTACCAATTAGATAAACTCCGTGAATACTTCAATCTAGTCTCATATTCATGCGTGTACTTGGTGGCTCAATATACAGGTATGAGGCCATCTGAATTAGCAGAAGTAAAAGTAAAAGATTGCTCATGTTTAGTAGAGGAGCATGAAGTCTGGCTGATTAAAAGTACTGTAAAAAAGCATCAACAAGAGATTAATACAGGTTTGTTTGATGACAAATGGGTGGCTATACCTATTGTTAGAGATGCAATATTAGCAGCATCATATATAGCAAAAATTAAATCATCACCTTATCTTATCTCAAATATGGACACAGTGAGCTCTAGTAATTCACCTATACCGATGGGCAGTACTGGCATTACCCATCAGATGAATAATTTTATTGTGAAAATTTTGGATGCTACTCTAGCTAATCAAATTAAATTTTATCCATATATGCTACGCCACACTCTGACCTATCAATTGTTTAGAGCAGAAGTCGGTTTACCTTTAATATCTTTTCAATTAAAGCACTTCGTAGACAGTGTGAGTAAATTCACCTCACTTGGAGCAACTTCTTCAGTTACGTTAGGCTATGGAGAGATTGGTGAAATGCTCTCAAAGGATGGAAGCCGAACAGGTAATAAATCATTGCGACGCTCTGCTGAATTAGAAGCTGTTAAAACTGTTCACAATCCAAATGGTACATATTATGGTGGTAGAGCTGTTGAGCATAAAACTAATCTGATAAAGTTGTTTCAAGGCTATATGGCTGAAGGCTACACCGAAGAAGAAGTGTATGAAGCAATGGCTGACCAAGGAATGGCTATTGTGTATGTTGGACAAGGCATTTGTTATGGTAATAGAAATGAAGAATACGATACGACTTTACCTTGCATCGGCAGCCTAAGATGTAATCCTGCCAGATGTTCACAAGCTATTGTCACCAGTAAACATGCTCCGAAATGGCGTGAAGTCTACATCTTAAATAAAGCAAATCTTAATAAACCAGAATATGCTCATAATAGGGAGCAAATTCAGGCAGCAATTGACGAAGCTGCAATGGTTTTAAATAGTATTGGTGAAATGGTTGAACTATGAATAATCAAGCTTATGATCAAAAAAATAGTGAAGACTATGAAACTAATACGTTAAGTATTAACAAAGCACTATTAGAAATCGAGCAAGATCCAAAGCTCAAGGCCACTATTGCACAATTATCAAAAATGACTGGTATTCATCGAAATACAATTACAAACCGTGATTGGCCTATCCATAAACTAAAAGAAATCAAGGACAAAAGAAAACTCAAGAATGAGGAAAGTAAAAACCATATGGTGGTTAATGAAATTTCGTTGGGAGAAAAACTAGTTCTAACACAAAATGAAGTTATCTATTGGTTTAATCAATACCAAGATATAAAGCTTTCTTTTGAAAATACAAATAATCAGTTAAAAAAACTAAAAGAATCGAATGATTACTATAGAGAGATGTATGAAAAGCATAAAAAGCAAGTTGTTTTAGCTGAGTTAGAAATCAACCGCTTAAAAGAACTGTTAGACACTAAAGGTATTAACTCAGAACTACTTAAACATTAGTTTTAAAAAGAGGTCTCTATTTGGATAGATGGCTTTAAATCCTCATCAAGTAAAGCCCTCTTTTATACAAAAGGTCTACTTATACTGAGAATGGATAAGCAATTGCATCATGATATTGATAACCTTCAACTTCAAAATCATCTAATGTCACCCATGTTTCAATATCTTCAAGAGTCTTAATATTAGGATTGATATAAAGTTTTGGCGATGGATAAGGTTCACGTTTAAGTTGAACATCACGCATAAGCTCTAACTGATCCTCATAAATATGTGCATTCACAATTTTATGATAAGCCTTTCCTGCTTTATGCCCTGTAATTTGGGCCATGAGGGCTAATAATGTGAAGACTTGAATTTGGTTAAAATTTTGACCCAATGGAACATCACATGAACGTTGTGATGATGTTAAATAAAGTGTATCTGCAACCAAAGAGAAGGTATGAGTATGCATACAAGGTCGTAAGCATCCCATTTCAAACTCGCCCGGATTATAGAAAGTCAAAATTTCACCACGATCATCAGTACCGTTTCTTAAGTCGTCGTAAATCTTACGAAGCTGGTCAAACTCTTTACCTTCAGAATTACGCCAATGGCGCCCTTGGACTCCATATACTCGCCCCATATCATCTTCACCTTTACGATGAGGGTTAGCTAACCAGACTCCATTTTCGTTAGCATTTGCATTCCAAGTATTACAGCCAATAGCCCTAAACTGAGCAGCATTATCATAACCACGTAGGTACCCTAATAATTCTGCAATTGCTGCTTTCCAATAACTTTTTCGAGTCGTAACCAAGGGAAATTCATTTGCCCCTACGTTGTACTCTAAATCAGCATTAATAACGGTTAAACAACGCTTTCCAGTTCGTTCATTTTCAACCCATACACCTTCATCAACTATGCGTTGACACAAATCTAGATACTGCTTCATTTAACCACCTTAATTTCACTTCCCTCTTAATAGGTCATCTATACCCATGAAGTTATTAGATTAAGCTAGATTAATTCACTTTCGCTTCAAATCTTAAAAATTCAGGACTACAAATTATTCTATTACGAGGCTCTTTCTATTATAGAGTTTCTTCATCTAGTTCTACAAACTTGTTTCAATAGGGGTAAAATTCAATGCATGTACTTTTGGGTAACTCCAAATCAAGATATATTACTAACAATTAGTTTGGCTTTAAAAAGCTCATAAATGAGCTTTTATTTATTAAAAAACTTTTCTATAAGCCTCAGAGCGACACTAGCACTCATAAAGCTACAATAGTTGTGAAAATCATCATCTTTTGCTCTATCGGCTAAATCAGAAACAGATTTAATGCAAATAGCTTTCGTCGTTTGTCCATAGTGATTAGCGCAACTGTAATAAAGACCATAACATTCCATGTCTATAGCAGCCATTTTTCTGTGCTGACCTCTGAATACTTTTTGTATATCAGCAGAAGCAACAACTGAACTCCCAGAAACCATAGGCGCAGATACTAATTTAGGGTGATTCTGAGGTCTAAATTCCTTGTAATTTTCGTAGAAGGAACGCATTTCGCTATCAATTGTCTTAGCTATAGCAACTAATTCATAATCTGCCTCTTTGGCATCAGATGCAGATTGTAATGCCCCATCTTCTGTCCATTTTCCTGCTTGCCAATCCCAACTCTTATCAGCTACAACAACATCACCTACTGAAACTGCATCTGCAAACCCACCACATATACCAGTCATGATTAACACTCTCGGTTTGAAGCTTTTTAACACAACTTCCGTTGAATGTGTCGCTGCAATTGGTCCCATTTGATTGAGATGGGCACATGCAATTTTTAATGTTTTACCACTAACTAAATTCAATTGCCCTGTTTTATAGTTGATGTTTGATCCGAGTAGCTTTTCCTCTGAGAGACTAAGTGGCCAATTTTTATAAACAGCCTCTAATTCAGGTTTTCTTAGAGCATTTAAAATCACTACATCATAATTAAATGATGTATTCTCACTCTCCGTTCTTATTACTCGTTGCACAAACTGTTGAAGAGCATTTTTCCACTGCTCCTGATCTGGTGAGACGTGCAACACACTTGTAACTAACTCTCTAAACTGATCATCAACAGCATTAAGTGTTTCTTGACATGCTGTAACACCTAGAATATGTGTAGGAGTTGGAAAAACTCGATCTTCAACTATTTGTCTAAGCAGGTTAATGCTGCTATCAGCAGATGGTTTTGCCCCCCCTCGCGCTGGCAATAATACATCTATGAGCATTAAATCAAATTTATATTGATTTAATTTTCTACTTGCATCTGCAGCGTCTTTAGCAATCAATAAATCATTTTCATCTATTCCTTGCCCAATCAAAAATCGTCTAAGTTGATTAATTTTTAAGTCACAATCATCTATAAGTAGTACATGCATTATTTTTTAGCTACCAAATTAATTTTTTCTAAAACTTCAACCAAAGCAGTTTGCCATGGTCCATATTGTCCAGTGTAATGAATAACCCCTAAAAATCGTTGATCTAGCTCCTGTTCCAATATTTCTTGCAATCCTCTAGGATCACGTTTTTCTTTGATTTGAGGTAACGTGAATTCTTCATATTGAGTAAGAACAACACTATATGTATCTTCAGTTTCACTATCAATAAATCTCAAAACGTCTGCTCCACCAAAACCTAGTGGCCGACCTCCGCCCAATCGGTCTTTAGCGATATCAAATGTCGGAATTGACATATCTACTACAGCGAGCACAATTTCCCTATTCGATATTTCAGTAATTGCACTCGATAAAGATTCAACCGTTATTATCTGGACATCTGGACTTAATATCGATCTAAGAAATGATAGAATCGAGTTTAATTTTGGCTTATCATCTTCAATAACTAGTACGTTTTTTTCATTATACATGAGCTTCGAAACGTCCTTCACGTTCAAAAAGTTGAATTGTTATCTGCACAAACCATCGCGAATTTTTTAAGCCAAAATCAAAAGGATTTGGACACTGTGTTTTTTTCACAGATCTGACAATTCTACGAAGTTTAGGAAAACCAGAACCTCCCTCCTTACTGACTAAGTGAATAGGCAAGGTATTAGCAATGTATTTCTCTTTTAAACGATCAATTTCACTCTGTGTTAATTCACGTAATTTATCCTCCGATAAATCACTATAGACTATTAAAGTTAACAGCTTATTTGAATCATTAAATTCAGTTTCAATGTCGATATTTTTCAAATCTGATCCGAGACCTGAATGCTTCCAAGCATTTTCAAAGATCACAAATAGACAATCTGTTATAACGGCTAGAGCTGTAGTTGTCAGAGAAATTTTAATAGTATCTTGATGGTGGAAATTTGCATCCAACGCTCTGTAAACATTTTGTGTTGCTGCTTGTGCAATATTAATAGCATCAGGTAACTGAAAATCTTCATCATTAGCATGATTCGGTAATCGGAACCAATCTGAAACAACATCGCATTGCGTCTGAGTATCAGTTGAAATCCGCTGAAGCATCGTTATCAGTGGCAATAAATCAGATCCAATGTTCAAACTTCTAAATTTAGAAATCAATCCATCAAATTCATTTTTAATTTTCTCTTTAAAATCATTGGTAATATACAAATTAATATCTTTTAGCCCTAAATCAACTAAAGATTTCCAAAACAAAAAGTAACAACTAGCAAGGAAGGCTGAGAATGATAAATTTGTTTCATCAAAATCATCCAACATACCCGTAATCACTTTCAAAAATTCCTTGTTAAACCAATATTTAAATGCTCCACGGGGTTTTTCTTTAGAATTAATTTGAACAAAATCATTTACTAACTCATCTACTAAAAATTTCACTTTTTTAGAGAAATCCTCAAGAATAGCTAAAATTTCCTCTAGAGTTAGATGATTAAATTCTAAACTGTCAGACCATTCATTAACGAACTCACGCTTAGATATATCACCTGAAAAATATAGCAGTCTTTTTTCTTCCAAAGGTCCAAGAATAGTACCCCTTAAACTACCATGTCTAATTCTTAAGCTTAGATAACAATCTAATCCATCTGTAGGATCAGTTAAAAAACGTTTATATAATCGATCAATAATATCTATTAACATTGCAGATGAAATACTTGGCTGACCATCCGATACATCTTGAAGTAATTGAAGATGCTTAGCATCCACTGAGAATTGACTGACAATATCATCTATAAAACGTGTACCAGAAGACGAGCTTTTCGTAGCAATCCAACGATTAAAATCAGTTAAAATTTCTGATTCTGCCCATCTATTGATTGCTGATTCATTAACAAAAACCCTTGTTTGATTAATTGTTTTTAAACCTTTTTGCAACGTCTGATCAAAGGTCAAATCTTTAATTTCATCAGTATATTTTGTAGCATTCTTTTTATCATTATCCCACTGTAGTAATAGTTGCAGAACCTCAATACGTTCTTGTCTAATTTTTTCTGTCGTATCTAAATCATCACAGAGTGAAAGATTTTCATCTACCCATACATTAAGGAAAAAGTGGATAATTATTTTCTTAAGATCTTCATTATTATAAAATAATTCATTAATATTCTCTCTAATACCATTAACAATTATAGAGCGACAAGCCATTTTACATATATATGCGATACCTTCATTATCCGTAAGCTGATATGTATAATGTGCAATTAGACCAACTTTCAAAAAATCTAAATTTTTAAAAAATTTCCATTTTCTATTATCAAATATATCAGAAACCTTAAATTCATTTATGATACGAGGTGAATCAATTACCCATTCATTAATTAAATCAATTGCTTCAATTACTTGATTTTTTTCATTAAATATTGCCAACCTAAACTTAGCAACCTCTCTTGACCAAAAGCCACCAAAACTATCCAACTCATTTAATAAAATGTCCAATAATTCATATTGTGCCTTCGAAAATAAATAATCTGCTAACCATAGAAAAATGACATTTCTACTAACTTTATTATCTAGTTTACCTTCTACAAACCCAAGCACACTCTCGACTATTTCATTGTTTTCTTTAGAAAAATATTCTTTCAAAAGTTTTATACCAACATCAAAAGAGAATGTTGTTATATCTTCCAAAGTGAAATTACTACTGAATATGAAATGGTTAGGGCTTTGATTATACCCAATGTCATTAGACACAAAATGTACAGTTGAATTAAGTACAACTTGGCCTATATCTAAGTTTTTATAATTAACTGCAATCTTAAATAAATTATCAATCTCATCTTGAGCACCATTACCTTGATGCTCACATTTTTTTATTAAACTTTTAATATTACCTATTAAAGAATTATCTTCTTCTAATTCTTCTACTGAACTGAAATTTAATACTTTTAAAAAATCATTTTCTTTAATTTCAGTAAAAAAATTCACATCATCACTAATAATTAATTTCAAATATTTATTAAGTCTAGGATCATTAACTCCAGCTTCAATTAATTTTATTATAATTTTCCCAACATTAGGTTTTAAATGTTCTAAATCTTTACTAATTTGAACATAAAGAATAGCCTCAATAAAAATCTCATAATAATCAACTAATGATGATGTAATTTCTTTAGACAGCAATAATGGAAGATTTTCTTCTATGTTATTAATGGTGTTAAAAGCCCGATATTCTAAATATGGAATTACCCATGAATCCATACCTTTTAGCCGAGGAAATGAGTTTTGACACTTCCCATAGAATGCATAAAATGAAAAGGTTTCATCACAACGATCACTTAGAATTTCGTATATCAGACCGTTTATCTTTCTACCTGACGCACTAATTAACGGGCTTAACCATTGACTAAGGCTTTCCATTCCATGAAGACGATGGTCGATAATACATCTAAGTTCAATAGCCCAAAAAGTCCAGCCATGTTGATCAATAAATGAATCTATTAATTGTCTGGCTTCACAGAATTTATCTTCTAGAATTAAATTTTGTGTAGCATTCCTAATTTCTAAATATTGATTGAGACTATTTGCTTGTGATTCTAACCAATAAGCAGCCCAATACAGCTCGTTTTTTAATGATAAGGGTTCTAATCCAATAAAGTGCCCTACTAATTTTTCTGATTTATCTTTACCTAAACTCAGAAATACATTCGCATCATCATACCCAAAGATACAAAATTGCTTTATACACTCCTTATATTCAGCTATCGAAGCACTCTTTCTTAAATTGCTCAACGTTTCTAAAGGGGTTTTTCTAAGCGCTTGCCCCTTTCTAAAGGCAAGTTTAGCTTGAGATATCTTTATAGGTTTTTTTTTAGCCATATTGATTTATTAATTAAAAGTTTCACTAAATTTTATCATTTTTTTCATAAACTTAATATTCATATAACGGTAATCCCCCCTAAAAAAAATAGGATCTAAAAGTAGAATTTTCTCTTAAGATACGAGCAGGAGATTCTGCATGAAAACATCTAAATTTACTGACAGTCAGATCATGTCCATCTTGAAACAGGCAGAATCTGGCACACCTGTAGCGACCCTTTGCCGTGAACACGGCATGAGTAATGCTACCTTTTATAAATGGCGTGCCAAATATGGTGGTATGGATACATCATTAATGGCTCGACTGAAAGAGCTAGAAGCCGAAAATACCAGACTTAAAAAGATGTATGCGGAAGAGCGATTAAAGGCCGAAATCATCCAGGAAGCGATGGCAAAAAAGTGGTAAAGCCATCTTGCCGGCGTAAGATGGCACAACAGGCAGTTGCCCAGCATGCCATTAGTATTCGTTTGGCTTGTAAAGCATTTGGCATTAGTGAAACCTGCTACCGCTATCAAGCCAATCTCAGCGATGACAATGCACTCATTGCTGAACAGCTCATTGAACTCACTGAGGAAAATTCCGATTGGGGCTTTGGTTTGTGCTTCTCGTATTTACGGCATGTTGAGAGTTGCTGCTGGAATCACAAGCGGGTTTACCGCATTTACTG
>NZ_JAMFKZ010000025.1:0-32878 GCF_023488045.1 Acinetobacter sp. ANC5681 | reverse complement strand
AAGCATGTTTAATTCGTCTGATCACAGATACTTTATAAAGTATTTTAGTACTTTTTTGAATCCGTCAATGCGTAAGTCCTATATAAATATTTTTAAAAATAAAATTCATCATAAATTATTCATTAAACAATCTAACTCGTATTATTTCTATACATTTAAAACAACTATCCAATACCAAAACATATGAATGAATAAAGCGAATAAATGCAGAAATGGCCATCGTGTTTTTATATATTGAATATCATTTCCTCATGATAATGAATCTGTTATAAGCTTATTCAAGTTTAATAAGACCAAACCATTCAACTATTTGCTATACCTTTTATCTCGTTTTAAGTTACACAAACGGCTTTAGTTATGTCATAATTCATCACAATTCAAAAATTTTATTTTCGGTATTTTTTTTATGAATCTGGAGCGGGTTGATCTCAATTTATTGATTTATCTTGATGTACTTCTTCGTGAAAAAAATGTCACACGTGCTGCAGAACAACTGGGTGTCACTCAACCCGCAATGAGTAATATTTTACGTCGCTTACGTAATTTATTTAACGACCCTCTACTCATTCGTTCTTCTGAAGGCATGACACCAACTGAGCGTGCACTCGAATTACAACCACGTATTCGTGATGCATTATCAGATTTGTCGATGATTCTCGAACCACGTACCGAATTTAGACCTTATACCAGTACGCGCGTTTTTCGCATAATGACTTCCGATTATGCTGAAGCAACGCTCGTACCGCGTCTTGTAAAAGCACTTCGCTCTGAAGCGCCAAATGTTGTACTGGACTTCTTAACTCCAAGTGATGTCTCTTATCGAGATATGGAGCAAGGCAAAGTTGATCTAGCCATTAACCGCTTCAATGAAATCCCGCAAAGCTTCCATCAAGTTTTGGTATGGCGCGATAGTTTTAGCTGTATTTTAAATGATAAACACCCTGCTGTAACCCATCTCAACCTTAAAAGCTATTTAGATGCTCAACATATTTGGGTTTCTAAAACAGGTATGGGTGTTGGCTTTGGCGTAAATCCAGATAAACAAGCAGGACTCGGTTGGATTGACCAAGCTTTGGAACGAATTGGTCAGCGTCGTAAAATTTCCGTGTTTACTCGCCACTATCAAATGCCTGCACTTTTAGCGCAAAATGTTGATCTGATTGCAACATTGCCAACACGTATGGCACGTTTGCAAGCACAAAATCCTCGTCTTCTTATTAAAGACCCACCATTTTACATTCCAGAATTTGAGCTTAAAATGGCTTGGTGTCCATTGCTACACCATCATCCTGCACATCGTTGGTTAAGACAACTTATCCTCTTTGTAGCACGCCAAATGATCGAAGAAGAAAATCGTGAGTTTCTTTTAAATAATTCACAATTTTCACAATACTAAAATATTGCTTTGTAATAATATGATTTCCTCTACGGATATGCTTGTTTCATAAGCAAAATTGTTATACTGAGGTAATACCCAATTACCTCTCTTCTTTTTTTATGTTACAACATATCCATAATAAACGATGAACCACAGGTGATGTGTGAGTCTCTTCCAAAATATTATTGTCATTATTCTGCTGATAACTGCGGCAGGTTTTCTCTCGCTCACTGAAATTGCACTTGCTGGCGCACGAAAAGTTAAATTAAAAATTTTGGCTGAATCTGGTGAAATTCGAGCACAAAAAGTTTTAGATTTACAGGAACAATCTGCGGACTTTTTTGCAGCCTCACAAATCGGTTTAAATGCTGTTGCTATCTTAGGCGGTATTTTAGGTGAAGCAGCTTTTCGCCCATTTTTTGTAGAAATGCTTAAACAGTTTTATGTAGGCCCTTGGCTAGAAACGATTGGTTTTGCTTTATCTTTCACTTTGGTAACTTCCCTTTTTATTTTGTTCGCGGATCTAATGCCAAAACGTTTGGCAATGATCGCCCCAGAAAAAATTTCCATTCGCGTTATTGAGCCGATTCAAGTTTTTATCAAGATTTGTAAGCCTTTAGCTTGGGGAATCAATGCAATTGCAAACTTATTGTTCCGGTTATTTAAAGTAAATACCATTCGTGATGACAATATTACGTTTGATGATATTTCTGCGGTTATGGATGCAGGAGCTCAAGCTGGTGTATTACAAAAACAAGAACACCACTTCATTGAAAATGTTTTTGAACTCGAAGAACGAACAGTACCATCAAGTATGACCACACGTGAAAATGTGGTTTATTTCACTCTAAAAGAAAATGAGAACAGTATTCGCCAAAAATTAGCCGAATATCCCTACTCCAAGTTTTTAGTTTGTAATGAACAAATTGACCAAGTCATTGGTTATGTTGATACCAAAGATATTTTGGTCCGTATCTTAAACAATCAATCCCTCCTTCAGCTTAATGAATCAACAATCCGTACTGTTCTTATTATTCCAGACACATTAACACTTTCAGAATTACTAGATCGCTTCCGTTCAACCAAAGAAAAATTTGCGGTCGTTATTAATGAATATGCCTTGGTGGTTGGTGTGATTACACTCAGCGACATCATGATTACTGTGATGGGTGATTGGGTCACACCAATGGAAGAAGATCAACAAATTATTAAGCGTGATAATCACTCATGGCTGATTGATGGTAGCACCCCAATTGAAGATGTGAAACATGTATTGGAAATTGAAGAATTTCCTGAAAATGAAAATTATGAAACGATTGCTGGTTTCATCATGTATCGTTTACGCAAAATTCCACGTCCAGCTGATGCAGTAGAATATGCGGGTTTTAAGTTTGAAGTAGTTGATATTGACCATTATAAAATTGATCAATTACTGGTCACTCAAATTATTCCCAGCTTAGAAAATGAACCACCTTCAACAACAACTGAATAACTCATAAAAATTAAGCCCTCTTAAGGGCTTAATTTATCTGGTCAAAAACCAAACTAAAATCACCAATATGATGAAAATCAAAATAAAGATTTGGATTCCGCCACGACTGCGTTGGGCTAACTGCTCCTGAATCAGCGCTTGCTCTTGTGGATGCTCTTTTAAATATCGTTCGACCAAGTCTTTGGATTCTTTCAACCCAAGACCTGTTTTCTCACGAGTAATTTTGATTGCATCTATCAACTGACCTGATCTTAAAGCTTCTAACGCCTCACGTGGCATCTCTATATTCAAACTCATAAATTTGACATCCTTGTTATTTATAATAATTTATTTGATTTATAGAAAATTTAATTTCCACCATATAGTGAAATTAATTGATCTAATGTAGCTTGATAATGAATTGCTATGTCTTCTGATAGGATTTTATACGCATTATCGAACTGAACCATTGGCCACCCTTCTTTCCAAAATGGAAAGATGTTGTGCAGATCATGAGTTACTATTGAATCTTCACGCACAATTGCTTGAGCAACCTGAGACAGAACTTGAGCTGTTTCAGCCCCATCAATCGCAAGATAATCAATACCTCGCACTTTCATAATACGAATACGATCTTTCTTATAACGAATTTTTTTAGCTTGTCCAGAATTTAAACCTAATGCAAGTGTTACTGCTTCTACAAATTTATCTTCAAAACTTGTATTCAGTGCAACCAAAGCTTGCTTGTGCGCTTCTTGACGGCCGGCCTTACCCCCATTACGGATGATTTCGTTCGCTTCTGCATCAAGCTTATCTTTTTTCATAGACTGTAAAATGTCTAAAATTTCGATATCGCTTAAATATTCAGGAGTTTGCTCAGTCATGGGAGTCCTTAGACAATAATTCAAAGAACTATTGTCTCATAAAAGACATTTCAAAACAGAATAAAAAAATATCAGCCCGATATATTTATCATTATTTTAAATTAAATCGAAGAATCAAAAACCTTCAAAGATATAAATTTCGAATTTATAAAATAAAAAAGCCTGCATAAGCAGGCTTTTAGAAGTCAGTCCAAGCTATTAAAGACGAACTAACTCCACGATTTTTTCAGCTGCTTCTTCAACTGTTTCAGCATTAATATCGGTATCTGTACCATCAACAGTTGTTGTAATAACCACTACACCTGTTTCACGCAATAAAACAGTTTGCTCAGTCGTTAAACCAACTTTTGCAATCGCAACCACACCTTGTTGAATCAACAAACTTTCCAAAGCCTGAGCCTGTTCAATCAACTGAGCAGAAACACCAATCACAGCAGGTTTCTGACCTAAGCGCGCAGCACGATCTTCCGCCGTCACAGGATTGCTATGCGCCGTCCATTCAACTGCAGCTTCAACCATTCCTGCGCCAACAGTGACGTTGCTTAAACGATCAATAAAGATAAATGAACCTGTGTAACGACTGTCCTGATATTGGTCAAACACTACTGGCGCATCAAACTCAATCACGACATCTGCAATCGCGTTCAGTTCAAGCTCTTCAACCTGAGTATGCTCAAGTGTATTGACATTGACACGATAATTAATCGCACTGACTTTTGCAGGAACAGTCTGTGTACCAATTTTGACGTTATACAATTTACCTTTCACTAGTGGATGTTCATTCATCCACACCACAGAAGCACGAACACTACGCGAAATAAGCGGTTGTTCACCTGCACGAACTAAAACATTACCACGTGAAATATCAATTTCATCATTTAAGGTTAATGTCACCGCTTGGCCCGCAACCGCTTGCTCAAGATTACCATCAAAAGTGACAATTTCTTTGACCGTTGATTTTTTACCTGAAGGTAAAGCAACGATTTCATCGCCCACGTGAATTTCACCAAGTGCAATCGTACCTGCAAAACCACGGAAATCAAGATTTGGACGATTCACATACTGAACAGGGAAACGAAATTCTTTTTTGTTCGAATCACGCTTGATTTCCACTGATTCAAGAATGCTCATCAAGGTTTGCCCCTTGTACCAAGGCGTACTTGCAGATGGATTAACAACGTTGTCGCCATTCAATGCTGAAATCGGAACGAATAAAATATTCTCTGGACGGCGCTCACCAAGCTGGCTTAAGAATGCATCATATTCAACTTGAATTTCGTTGAAACGAGATTCAGAGAACTCAACCAAGTCCATTTTATTGATCGCAACAACGATATTTTTAATACCAAGTAAACTTGCAATAAAAGTATGACGGCGAGTTTGCGTTTGCACACCATAACGCGCATCAATCAAAATAATCGCAAGATCAGCCGTTGATGCACCTGTTGCCATGTTACGCGTATATTGCTCATGTCCTGGCGTATCTGCAATGATGAACTTACGCTTTTCTGTAGAGAAATAACGATAGGCTACATCAATGGTAATCCCCTGTTCACGCTCCGCTTGTAAGCCATCAACCAGTAAAGCAAGGTCAGGCGCATCGCCCGTTGTCCCAACTTTTTTACTGTCTCGCGTCACGGCTTGCAATTGATCTTCATAGATCAACTTTGAATCATAAAGTAAACGACCAATTAGCGTTGACTTACCATCATCGACGTTACCGCAAGTCAAGAAGCGCAAAAGGTCTTTATTTTCGTGCTGTTTTAAATATGCCAAAATATCTTGGCTAATAAGATCTGATTGATGAGACATTGCTCAAAACTCCACAAAATTTGAAATCTAATTTTGTAATTTCCCTACATCCCTCTTTTAACAGAGGGACTTGCTTAAGGAAATTAGAAATAACCTTCCTGCTTTTTCTTTTCCATTGAGCCAGCTTCATCATGGTCAATCATACGACCCTGACGCTCTGAACTGGTAGCCAAAAGCATTTCTTGGATAATTTCAGGCAATGTATCCGCCTCAGACTCAACTGCACCTGTTAATGGGTAACAACCAAGTGTACGGAAACGTACCGATTTCATTTGAGGAACTTCACCTTCCTTTAAACGCATACGCTCGTCATCGACCATGATTAACGTACCGCTACGTTCTACAACTGGGCGTACAGCCGAGAAGTAAAGAGGAACAAGTTGAATATTTTCTAAGTAAATATATTGCCAAATATCTAACTCAGTCCAGTTAGATAAAGGGAAAACACGAATACTCTCACCTTTGTTCACTTTACCATTGTAAAGATTCCAAAGTTCTGGACGTTGGTTTTTTGGATCCCAACGATGCTTCGTATCACGGAATGAATAAACACGTTCTTTCGCACGTGATTTTTCTTCATCACGACGTGCACCACCAAACGCAGCATCAAACTGATATTTATCTAATGCTTGTTTTAAACCCTGAGTTTTCATGATGTCGGTATATTTTGAACTACCATGATCAAACGGGTTAATGCCTGCATCACGACCTTCTTTGTTCTGATGTACGATCAAATCAAAGCCATGAGTTTTTGCCATGTTGTCACGGAATGTGATCATGTCTTTAAACTTCCAACCTGTATCTACATGCAGGAGTGGAAAAGGAAGCTTAGCAGGATAAAATGCTTTCAAGGCAAGATGTAACATGACTGCTGAATCTTTACCAATTGAATAAAGCATCACTGGATTTTCAAATTCAGCTGCAACTTCACGAATAATATGAATACTTTCTGCCTCAAGTTGCTTGAGGTGAGTTAATCTATTTTCAGTCATGTACATATCCCCCCTTATCAATGTTACCCATAAAATCTATAAGTGGTATTAAACCACCACTTGGAAGACCGTGTGGAGGAACGAGTATCATAACAACTCCAATTTTTCGTGATATCGATATTCTTACTAGTGGACAAATGAGCAATCTAGTAAAGTTTATCCATTATAATAATTTAGAACGGCTTCTTTAGCTTGTTTTTTCATATCAATATGCAAAATTGTGATATGCATAGCTCAGAAAGAGAAGAAGGACTGTTAAAAATAACATGAAATTAAATTAAATAAAAAAGAAGCCGAATTCGGCTTCTTATCTATTTAGTTAAGATTAGAAACGGAACATATTTTTTTCTAATGGAATCTCAACACCAACAGAAATACCACCATCATTACCATTGAGATCAGAGTCACTCACCCAACCATTAATTTTCAATGGAATCGTTGGCTTTAAATAATGTGTCCATGTTAAATCTAAAGCTTTTAAGGTGTACTAGCTCAAACCTGATCTGAGAGAGCTACTTAAAACTAACTTTTCGACGAATCTGTATTTTATTCCAGCTTATAGCCCTGAGTTAAATCGAATCGAGATGGTATGGAAGCAGATGAAATATTATTGGCGAGATTTTCAAGTCATGACAGCTGATAAAATAGAGCAATGGGTGGAGAAAATATCAAACCAATTCGGAAAAGAATACATGTTTACTTTTTAATGACAACTTTGCAGCTGAAATAGCCGAAAATAATGCGATATAAAGCGATTTTTTTACAAACATACCTTAACTGTTCTCAAATTTATTCATTAGCACATCATCGTTTTTTTATACTTTTTTTCAATCATCAAACCAAACAATTACATTTCTTAACCAACAAAATAAAAAGCCACTTTTAAAGTGGCCTTTTATTAATAATAAGTGAGTAATTAATCTTTACGGCGCATGTGTGGGAATAACAATACATCACGAATACTTGGGGCATTCGCAAACAACATCACGAGACGATCAATACCAATACCTTCACCTGCTGTAGGTGGCAAACCATATTCTAATGCTTCAATGAAGTCTGCATCATAATGCATAGCTTCATCATCACCAGCATCTTTTTCTTCAACCTGTGCTTGGAAACGTTCCGCTTGATCGATCGGATCGTTTAACTCAGAGAAACCATTGGCTAACTCACGACCACCAATAAAGAACTCAAAACGATCGGTAATGTGTGGATTATCATCATTACGACGAGCGAGTGGTGAGGTTTCAGCTGGATACTCTGTAATGAATGTTGGTTGACGAAGTTTAGTTTCAACAGTTTCTTCAAACACGATTGTTTGTAATTTACCTAAACCGAAACCAGGTTTCACTTGCTCTTTAAGCACTTCTTGAGTGAACTTGGCCAAAAACTCACGGTCATTCACATTTTCAGGGGTAAAGTCAGGGTTATGCTCAAGAATGGCGTCAAACATTGATATTTTCTTGAATGGACCTTTGAAGCTATACACCTCATCACCATAAGGCACATCGGTAGAACCTAAAATATCAATTGCGAGTTTTTCAAGCATGTTTTCAGTCAATGCCATCAAGTCTTTATAATCAGCGTAGGCTTGATAAAACTCGATCATGGTAAATTCAGGGTTATGACGTGTTGACACCCCTTCATTACGGAAGTTACGGTTAATTTCAAACACACGCTCAAAACCACCCACTACAAGGCGCTTTAAATAGAGCTCTGGTGCGATACGCAAATAGAGTTCCATATCCAATGCATTATGATGTGTTACGAATGGTTTTGCAGATGCACCACCCGGGATCACATGCATCATTGGTGTCTCAACTTCCATGAAACGCTCATTAGTTAAGAACGCACGAATACCTGCAACCACTTTGGCACGAATTTCAAAAGTCTTACGTGTTTCTTCGTTGACGATCAAATCTAAATAACGCTTGCGATATTTCGCTTCTGTGTCCGTTAAACCGTGGAATTTATCTGGAAGCGGACGAAGTGATTTGGTTAATAATTCAAATCCTTCAAGGTGTACATATAAGTCACCTTTGCCAGAACGTCCGATATAACCTTCAGCGGCAATAATATCGCCAAGATCTAAGCTTTTAATCGTTTCTAAAACGTCTGCTGGCAAACCTTTACGATCTACATAAAGTTGGATACGACCTGTCATATCTTGGATCACAATAAATGACCCACGGTTCAACATGACACGACCCGCGACTTTTACATAAACTTTTTCAGCACCTTCGATTTGTGCTTTATCTTGATCTTTAAATTGTTCCTGTAAGTCACCTGTATAGTGCTCACGTTTAAAGGTATTCGGCCAAGGACTTTTACCGCTTTGTTTAGCAGTCTCTTGGATTTGCTTTAACTTGGCATGACGCTGTGCGATTAAATCGTTTTCGGAAAGTGTTTGTTCAGAAGTCGATTGAGCGTTTTGTTGCGTCATCTCTGCCTCGATTTAAGTAAAATTGAAGTGGCATAGAATAGCAGATCAAAGCCCATTTTCGCACCATTTCAGTCACACAATCGTGAAAAAAGCAAAGATTTATCAATTTCAAAGCGAAAATAATACTTTTATCTAGCAATAAATATGTACTTAAAATGATTTCTATTGCTCAGCGAATTGTTTAACTAAAGCTAACCCTTTTTCAAATCCTTGATTCATCATTTCAATATATTGGGGTTGAATATCCACTTCTACATAGAGTTGAGTAACGTCATCCGAATCAAATAACATGTACTTTTCTAATGCACCTGCCCAAGATTTCACATCGTCACTTTCAGTATCTTCCTCTCCATCTTGAATCATCTAGATATGTTTAAAAATAATCACATTCGGCTCATCTAAACGTTCGATTGTTGAAATCATGCCACCCCCTTATCATCATAGAAATAGGTTTTACCGCCTACTTTCTAGTCTGATCGTATGGTCGAGTTGCAAGAAAAAATTGCGCCCAAGCTTGGTAACTTTCTTTTTGCCATAATATTTCCCACACTTTTTGCTTCGAAGCCTTAATTTCAATATCGTAAGATCAGGTCTGCATTTTTATTTTCCTCATAATTATGGTGATATTTTTGATCTTTTAATTTTAAATGGTTATTTTTCACTCACTCCATATTTATACTTTTACTGTTTTTAAAAAGCTACAAGCATATACATATCTACAAAAATTAGAGTAATTGCTCAAATAGCAAGACTTTCAGAACAAATTGCCATTCCACTTTCTACATAAATGATTAAACTCTTGCATTTGCTTTACTTAAATGGCGTTCTGCGTAAAAATCTAACTCCTGATCAACACAAGTTTGTTGTATTGCAGCGATCGTAGCGACATTATGGAATAGTTTTACTGAAAGGCAATTTGAGCATACCTATCAGTTTGGAGAGTCACATGAAAAAATATCAATGTATCGTTTGTGGGTGGATTTACGACGAAGCAGATGGTTGGCCACAAGACGGCATTGCAGCAGGTACCAAATGGGAAGATATCCCTGATGATTGGACATGCCCAGATTGCGGCGTTTCAAAAGCTGATTTTGAAATGATTGAAATCTAAATAGATCTAAAAGACCGTGATCATGATCATGGTCTTTTTTTTCCTATCGTTTGTTTTTATTGAAAGAAATACTGGAGAATATAATGCATCCTATCGTCATCATCGGATCGGGCATGGCAGGCTATACTGTTGCACGTGAGTTTCGCAAACTCAGCCCAGAACAAGAACTCGTTATGATCTGCGCAGATGATGCGGTAAATTATGCAAAACCAACATTATCTAATGCCTTTGCAGGGAATAAAGCACCTGAACAAATTGCCCTAGGTGATGCAGCTAAAATGGCAACGCAACTGAATATGCGCATTGAAGCTGAAACCTGGGTGAAAGAAATTAATGCTGAACAACATGAAATCACTTTAGAAAAAAATGGTGAAATTTTCACTCAACCTTATTCAAAACTGGTCCTTGCAGTAGGTGCAAACCCAATTCGTTTAGCAATTGCTGGTGATGGTAGTGATGATATTCATGTCGTGAATTCCTTGATCGACTACCGTACGTTCCGTGAAAATTTAGCAAAGCGTAAAGATAAACGCGTTGTGATTCTAGGCGCTGGGTTAATTGGCTGTGAATTTGCCAATGATTTATTACATAGCAACTACGATGTCACAGTAATTGATCTTGCACCACAACCACTTGGTCGGTTGCTACCAAATCACGTTGCTGAAGCATTTAAAACAAACTTAGAACAAGCGGGTATTAAATTCGCATTGTCGACCACTGTTGAAAAAGTAACGAAAATCAATGATGGTGAAGATTACGAAGTGACTTTGGCAACAGGTCAGACTTTAATTGCAGATATCGTTCTTTCAGCGATTGGTTTACAGCCAAATATATCTTTAGCAAAAGCTGCAGATATTCAAACAAGTCGTGGCATCATTACCAATACCCTATTGGAAACCAACCAGCCTGACATCTATGCGGTGGGTGACTGTGCAGAAGTGAATGGAACATTACTGCCATATGTCATGCCAATCATGCAACAAGCACGTGCATTAGCAAAAACACTGAGCGGGCAAAGTACTGCTGTACACTACCCTGCAATGCCTGTTGCGGTAAAAACACCTGCTGCACCATTGACTGTATTACCTGCACCAATTGGTGTGGACGTGAATTGGGAAACTGAAGAGTTTGATGACGGTATGCTTGCCAAAGCAGCAGACGGTCAAGGCACCTTAAGAGGTTTTGTGCTTTTAGGTGCGACCGCAAGCAAACAACGTTTAACCTTAACCAAACTTGTTCCAGACTTGATTCCAGCACAAGTTTAAGGTTTAAATTAGAGTCTGTTAAGAAAGAAATTTCTAGCAGACTCTAATTCTATAAAAAGAATTCAATTCGGAATGAATGCCATGAACAGTGCTTTACAATTTAATGTGTCACCTTATGCTCCATTTATGCAAGAAACCAAAGTCACTTTAGGTAATGGTATTGAACTGCATGTTGAAATGGGCGGCAATCCAGAACACCCAACAATTCTGTTGATTATGGGTTTAGGTGCTCAAATGCTGTTTTGGCCTGACTTCTTTTGTAAATCATTGATTGATCAAGGCTTTCGCGTTATCCGTTTCGATAATCGTGATATTGGTTTATCTTCAAAAATTCGTGAAAAAAGAAAACGCCTCAATACCATGAAACTCATGAGTCGCTTCATCGTCGGGCTTGGTAACGAAGGCGCACCTTACACTTTATATGATATGGCTGATGATGTTTCGATGTTAATCGACCAATTGGGGCTTGAAAAAACATATCTCATAGGCGCTTCAATGGGTGGCATGATCTCCCAAATCGTGGCAGCGAAATATCCAGAAAAGGTTGAGAAAGTAGGATTATTATTTACCAGTAACAATCAACCCTTCCTGCCACCACCGTTTCCAAAACAACTTTTCAGTTTATTAGGCAAACCTGAGGCACATGACGAAGATGCGATTGTGAATCATAGTTTGAAAGTATTTCATATTATTGGATCACCAGGTTATGTGAATCAAGTTGAAGCAATTCAAACCATTCGTAAACTATATCGCCGTAGTTTTTACCCAGCGGGTGTACTTCAACAGTTTTTAGCAATATTATGTACAGGTTCTTTGTTAGCATTGAACAAAAATATTACTCAACCGACTTTGGTTGTACATGGTTCAAAAGATCGTTTATTACCACCAAGTCACGGGAAAGCTGTTGCAAAGGCGATTTCTGGTGCTAAATTTGAATTAATTCAAGGAATGGGGCATGATATTCCTGCTCACTTCATTCCACAACTTAGCGGTTTGTTTGCTCATCACTTTAGATCATCACACTAGGACTCTATGGCTGCATTACCCTCATTAAGACAGCTATCGTATTTAGTTACGTTGTCAGAAACTTTACATTTTACTGAAGCTGCGCGCCGTTCATTTGTCACTCAGTCTACTTTGTCGGGTGGTATCATGGAACTAGAGCGCCTCTTAGGTGGCGTCCTAGTTGAGCGTGATCGTCAAAACGTTCGTTTAACCCCATTAGGCGAACAAGTCGTTGCACGTGCACGAGTATTACTTGCCGATGCACAAGATTTAATGCGCCTAAGTAGAGAAATGAGTGAACCATTAACAGGTGATCTACATCTCGGTATTATTCCTACGATTGCACCATTTATTTTGACTCAACTACTTGATGAAGTGCATCGACAACTGCCGAAGATTCAGCTTCATTTACATGAAGCTCAAAGTGAGAAAATCGTAGAAAAGCTAGAACACGGCAATTTAGATATGATTGTTCTGGCGCTTCCTTTTGACACTCGTGGATTAAAAGTTGCAGAAATTGCAAAAGAAAATTTATTTGTTGTCTACAATAAAAATGATAAGAATGCTGAGAATGCAAACTCACTAGATGATTTGGACTTATCGCGTCTGATGCTACTCGAAGAAGGTCATTGTTTACGAGATCACACCTTAAGTGCCTGCCCTGTGGGTGAGCGCAAAAATGATCATCGTTTAAAGGCAAGCTCTCTTCCAACTTTAGTGGAAATGGTGTCGTCAAATCTTGGCTTTACACTGCTACCCGAAATTGCCTTGAAAAACAGCATGATTCATTTCAATGAAGAAATTGCAGTAAAATCAATTGAAGATGCCCCGAACCGCACATTGGCATTGGTGACACGAAAAAGCACACCATTGCAAAGTGAATTTGATGTGATCTTTCAAATTCTGCAAAAAATCACTGCACATTTGGAATAATCAAAAGCCTGTAATGAAACCCATCATTACAGGCTTTTAAACGAATAAAAATCACATCACTATTTAATGTCTAGTAAATTGACTTGTTCAACTTCAACATCACTCATGCGCTGCCCTAGATCAAGCAATTGATCAAAATATGCTTCTACAACCTTGGCTTGATCAGCAGTACTCTCTACTTTATACATACTTTGGCGAAATTCATTACTCGAACGCAAGCCTTTGGTGTACCAAGCAATATGCTTGCGCGCAATACGACAACCAGAATATTCGCCATAGAATTGATATAATTCTGATAAATGCCCTAATAGCACAGCTTTGACTTCAGCAATATCAGGCGCTGCCAAGTGTTTACCTGTTTTTAAGTAATGTGCTATTTCTCGAAATATCCATGGTCGACCTTGTGCAGCACGTCCAATCATAATCGCGTCTGCGCCAGTATAGTCTAGGACATATTTAGCTTTCTCAGGACTATCAATATCACCATTGGCAATCAATGGAATATCAATCAGTTCTTTTACCTGCTTAATCAGCTCATAACGTGCTGTATTTAAATACATATCTTCACGCGTACGACCATGTAAGGCTAAAGCTGAAATTCCTGATTCTTCAGCACGTTTTGCCACACGCAAAATATTTTCATGACCATTTAAAAATCCTAGTCGGGTTTTTAAAGTCACTGGCACATCCACGGCCGCAACCACCGCATCTAGAATTCGGGCTACTAAATCTTCATCTTGTAATAATGCTGAACCTGCCAACTTGTTACAAACCTTTTTGGCTGGACAACCCATATTGATATCAACGATTTGTGCACCGTTAGCGACTTGGTAACGAGCAGCTTCCGCAAGTTGCTCTGGGTCAGAACCCGCAATTTGTGCTGAAATTGGCGCAAGTTCGCCATCAAAATTTGCCCGATATAAACTTTTCTTACTCATACGTAAGGTTTTATCAGCCGTCATCATTTCACTTACGGCATGACCTGCACCAAAATATTTACATAGTGTCCGAAAGGGTCTATCTGTTACGCCTGCCATAGGTGCAACAATCAAATTATTTGACAGTTGATATGAACCGATATACATATATATTCTTACAAATTCTGAGCAACATAGTATACTTCATTCGCCCATTTGACTCATCTTTTTATGTGGTGTTGTTCTGATTATGAATAAATCATTCCCTACTCGTCCTTTATTAAAAATTATGGGCATCCTCACTGCATGTCTCAGCTTAACAGCTTGTGGAGATAAAGCATGGTGGTCTAATGGCAAAGAACCAGAAATGGAAGCAGAACAAATTAAGAAAGTGCTTCCCCCTCGTGTAAATGATCGCCAGTCATGGGCGCAAGATATTTTTGATATCATGCAACAACTCAGTATTCCAAAAACCAAGCAGAACGTATGTAGTGTGGTTGCTGTGGTAGATCAAGAATCCAACTTTGTTGCTGATCCAGCCGTCCCAGGACTTGGAGAAAAAGCAGTACAAGAAATTAATACTCGACTCAAAGAAAAATTTGAAGCAAAGTTGGGTGAAACCATCGGCGGAACAATTGCAGGCTATTTTGAGGACGTACTCAAAAATCAACCTTCTCCAGAAAATAATTACATGAGTCAAATGCGTAAAGTTAAAACGGAGCGCGAGCTAGATTTGCTCTACCGTGAGATTTTCGACTACATGTCAAAACATTATCATGTCAGTGCATTAACGGGTGCAGCGAAACTCGTTGGACAAGATATCGGGGAAAAAATGAATCCGATTACGACATTGGGTTCAATGCAGGTCCATATTAATTACGCCAAAGAACATAAACGCCAAAGTGGTAGTATTGCCGAATTGCGTAATGATCTATATACCCAATATGGGGGTTTATACTATGGTATTCATCGATTAATGGAATATCCTGCTGATTATGACAAAGCAATCTATCGCTTTGCAGACTACAATTCTGGTGTTTACTCAAGTCGAAATGCAGCGTTTCAAAGCATGTTAAATGCACTCACCAAGACTGAAATCAGTCTCGATGGTGATCTATTACTTTACAATAAAGATGGCGATGTGAAATCAAACCAAAGCCAAAGTGAAAAAGAGCTCATCGCTGTTTTTGCTCAAAATAATATTTTAGTGACACCACGCCAAATTCGTAATGATTTGAAAAAAGAGAAAGAGAAAAAATTTGAAGATACCCAAACTTATTTAGCTGTACAAAAGCTATATCAAAATAAAACCAAAAAAGAACCAATTTATGCAACCATGCCACAAGTCGTTATTTCAGGACCAAAATTGAGTCGTGATTACAATACAAACTGGTTTGCAAGCCGTGTAAATGGACGATATGAGACATGCATGCAAAGAGCCAAACGCATAAAACTGTAAATCTTGCTTTATTTGACTTTGATGGCACGCTCTATCCTAAAGATAGTTTTACGGGGTTTATTTTCTTTACCCTATCAAAGCGTCACATTGTAAAAAAAGGCTTAACCATACTCCCTTGGATTCAAGCCTATTATTTACGCTTATATCCTGCACATGCGATGAGACCTCGACTATTTCAAAGGATGTTTGAAGGTATCTCCGCCACATTTGTAGAAAACTTGGTTGATGAATATGCGCAAAAATTATTAAAACAATTAGATCCAGCTTTACTAAAGCAGCTTTATCTCCATCAACAGCGTGGTGATCATATTGTTCTTGTTTCTGCGTCAGTCGATTTATATTTAGCACCAATCTGTGAATTGCTTAATATTGAGTTGATTTGTACTCAAACAGAAATTAAGAATGGTACTTTAACAGGTCGTTATCGCTCTCAAGATTGTAGCCGTGAACAGAAAAAATTACGGATTTTGCAACAATACAATTTAGAAGACTACCAATATATCTATGCTTATGGAAATAGTGAAGAAGATCTAGATATGTTGTCATTGGCTGACCACCCGTACATGATGGGAGAAAATAAATCACTTCCAGAATTAAAATTTGAGGCACTAAGAGTTAGTCCCAATATAGAACGAACGTAAAAAAGCTCGCCTAAGCGAGCTGTTTTTATATTTGTATTTAGTAAATTGCCATGTGGTCTCGATGAATCATTTCTAAAGAACGAGCCTCACCTAAAACTTGGTAGACTTTCTCAGAAGGTAAACCCTTCACCATTTCTGCTGAACGAGAACTAAAATTCACACGACCAACAGCAATACGAGCACCATTCTTATCAACACATTCAACCACATCACCGCGATCAAAATGACCTTCAATCGCTTTCACACCAACAGGCAATAAACTACGATGCTTCAGTTTAATCGCTTCAACAGCACCATCATCTATCACTAAACGACCTGCGGTTTGCAAATGAGCTGCAAGCCATTGTTGATGAGCGGTCACACGGTCATTGTCTGTGGTAAATAATGTTCCAAGCATCTCACCCGCCATTAAACGAGCCAATACATGGTCACTTTCACCACTAGCAATTAAAGTAGGACAACCAGACTTCGCTGCAAGACGTGCTGCACGAACTTTAGTCACCATACCACCGCGACCTAAAACACCACCACCACCCGCCATTTCAAATAAAGTATCGTCTAATGCACGAACCGAAGAAAATAACTTGGCATTTGGATTATTACGCGGATCAGAATCGAACATACCTTGCTGATCTGTCAAAATAATCAACAGCTCAGCCTGAACCTGCCCCGCCACCATTGCGGCTAAAGTATCGTTATCACCAAAACGAATCTCATCGGTAGATACCGTGTCATTTTCATTGATGACAGGAATCACACGCCAGTCAATCAGGTTTTGCAAGGCATCACAGGAATTGAGGTAACGACGACGATCAGCAAGATCATCATGCGTGAGTAAGACTTGTGCTGTTTGAATCCCATGTTGATCTAATACGCTTGACCACGTATGGATTAAACCCATTTGGCCAATAGCAGCACAAGCTTGCAAACTGGGTAAATCAGTGGGTCGACTCGCAAGTTTCATGCGCACCATCCCTTCTGCAACTGCACCAGAAGACACTAAAATAATTTCGTGCCCAGCATTATGTAGATCTGCAATTTGTTTCGCCCAATGCGAAATTGCATTTAAATCTAACCCTTGCCCATTTGCAGTGAGTAAAGATGATCCGATTTTAACAACGATTCGTTTACACGCATTGAGCTGACGTTGCCCATCGACCACTTCTATCATTTTTTCCTCGGTTCACTAATCACGAACGTAAATGCTTTCTACGCCGCCTTCATCCTCATCGTCATCAAAATCATCTTCATCGTCTTCTAAGCCAGCTTCACGCTGAGCCTTACGCATAGCACGATAAGCTTCTTTTGCTGCGATAGTTTGTTCACGTGTCTCAGCCTCAAGCTGCTCACGGAATGCTTTCATTTCTGCTGCATACTCAGGATCTTCAACTTCACGCTCACGCTGTTGCTCAATCTGATCCATCAAGTAATAAACAACTTCTTTCGTCCCTTCCGACATCAAACCAGAAGTTTTAAATACAGGACCTTTCCATTGCAATTCATCAAGAATATGTTGACACCACTCTTCTCTTGATTCTTCAGGAAGTTGGTCAAGTTTGTTCAAGACAAGAACCACAGGGAGCTTTGCCAAAGTTGGTGAGAATTTCACTAACTCACCCAAAATTGCTTTGGCGTTATGCGCTGGATCTGAACCATCAATCGGTTGAACATCAACAATATGCAACAGGATACGAGTACGTGCCAAATGCTTAAGGAAACGAATCCCAAGACCCGCACCTTCTGCTGCACCTTCAATCAGACCTGGAATATCGGCCATAACGAATGAACGATGACGGTCTGCATCAACCACCCCAAGATTAGGAATCATTGTGGTAAATGGATAATCCGCAACTTTTGGTTTTGCCGCACTGACTGCACGAATAAACGTTGATTTACCTGCATTTGGCATACCCAACAAGCCAACATCTGCAAGTACTTTCAACTCTAAACGTACTTCGCGGTATTCACCTTTGATACCATGAGTGCATTTACGTGGAGAACGATTCGTTGAAGACTTAAAGTGTGTGTTACCTAAACCACCATCACCACCATTGGCTACTTTGACACGTTGACCATCAGCAACCAAATCACCAATAATATCACCAGATTCAATATCAACAATGGTTGTACCTACAGGTACTCTTAAAACAACATCTTCACCACCGCGACCTGAACAGTTTGCACCACGACCATTTTTACCACGTTCAGCACGGAATCGACGCGTATAACGATAATCTACGAGCGTACCTGTGTCATCATCGGCTTGGATATAAACACTTCCACCACGTCCCCCGTCTCCACCATCTGGACCACCAAAAGGGATAAATTTTTCACGGCGAAAACTGGCTACGCCATTGCCACCGTCGCCAGCCTCTACGGTTATGACTGCTTCATCAACAAAGCGCATGTGCCAATCCTCTAAATTCTTAAAAGCGGACTATTTTGCCACATTTTAATAAATTTCTCGAATAGATTTACTCAGCTCTGCATGAATTTTATTAAGCAATCAATCAACTTCTTTAAAAAACTCAAATAAATCTGCTTTTTAATTATTTTTCACATAATTTCGGCTTTGTTGCACAAACCTATCTGTACAGGCTTTTTCATCGATATAATTTTCAAATGAAGAAGCCTACACACAAAATCTACCGCACAACCAATTGGCCTGCGTCTACTGATAGACTCTACAGGCATGAAGTTTCTAGCTAAGGGCGAATGGAAACGCAAGAAACATGGACCTGAATATCGTCGCCAATGGCGTAAACTTCATATTGGTATAGATGCTAAAACCCTACAAATACGAGCAGTTCAGCTTACAACCAATAATGTCAGTGATTCACAGGTGCTTGGTGATTTACTTAATCAGATTCCACAAGATGAGCAGATTAACTCTGTTTATACCGATGGAGCTTATGACACCAAGCAATGCCGTCAGGTCATTGCAGATCGGCAAGCGCATGCGGTGATTCCACCTAGAAAAAATGCGAAACCATGGAAAGATACAAAGAGTAGCTCGCTAGAGCGAAACGAATTACTTCGAACAGTTACACGTTTAGGCAGGAGACTATGGAAAAAATGGTCAAACTATCATCGCCGAAGTTTGGTAGAAACCAAGATGCACTGCATCAAATTATTGGGTGATAGGCTTAGCGCAAGGCGTTTTCATAACCAGGTCAATGAGATTCATGCACGTATAGCAGTCCTCAACAGATTTACAGAATTAGGTCGACCACTTACCCAAGTTACGCCTTAAATTTAGCTCAATTAGGGGGCTTTGTATTTCAAATCTTTGTGCAACAAAGCCGCGTTAAATCAAAAGTTTGAGGATTTGCTTGTATATGCATACTGATACTTGCAACTAAAATAGTAAATATATATTTTTCATTATGAAGCACTTTTATTTATTAGAGGCATAATTAAACATACGGTAAATTAAATACAATATTTTAGATATACCTAAGTATAAAAAAGGAGCTTTAAATCAGCTCCTTTTTTTCAACTTTCACAAATTATGCATTTGTTTCAGCTGGAATTTTTGTATAGCTTACGCCACACATTTGTTCAGCGATACGCAATACTTGGCAGCTATAACCCACTTCGTTATCGTACCAAACATACGCTGTTAAACGTGTACCAGAAGTGATTGTTGCTTGCGCATCAAACACACCTGCAGTACGTGAACCAATAAAGTCACTTGATACAACTTCAGTCGAGTTTGTATAACCAATTTGACCTTGTAGGCTAGAATTAATCGAGATTTGACGAATGTATTCGTTCACTTCTTCACGATCAACTTCTTTCTCTAAGTTTAAGTTCAAGATTGCAAGTGAAACGTTTGGTGTAGGAACACGTACAGAGTTACCTGTTAACTTACCTTTAAGACCTGGTAATGCTTTCGCAACCGCTTTTGCAGCACCTGTTTCAGTAATCACCATGTTTAATGTCGCAGCACGACCACGACGGTCAGCCTTGTGGTAGTTATCAATTAAGTTTTGATCGTTTGTGAATGAGTGAACTGTTTCAACATGACCATTTAATACTTTGTATTTGTCATCTAAAACTTTTAATACAGGTGTAATTGCGTTCGTAGTACAGCTTGCAGCAGAGATGATTTTGTCTTCATCTAAAATATCTGTATTGTTTACGCCGTATACAACGTTCTTCATCTCACCTTTACTTGGTGCAGTCAAGACTACACGTGCAATACCTGCACATTTCAAGTGTTGGCTTAGACCTTCAGCATCACGCCATTTACCTGTATTGTCGATCAAAAGCGCATTTTCAATACCATAAGCGGTGTAATCCACTTCGCTTGGGCTTGAAGCATAGATCACTTTAATGAATTGACCGTTTGCAATGATTGCTTCGTTTTCTTCATCAACAGAAATTGTACCGTCAAAAGTACCGTGAATAGAGTCACGACGTAATAATGAAGCACGTTTCGCCAAGTCACCGTCAGATGATTTACGAACTACAATCGCTTTAAGGCTTAAACCACGACCTAAACCAGATTGGCTAATGATTAAACGCGCTAAGATACGACCAATACGACCGAAACCGTAAAGAACGACATCTTTAGGTTCTTCAGATTTTGCTTTACCTTCAATCGAAGCAACGGCATTTGCAACAAATACATCTACATCGCCACCTTGATTTTTATATTCAACAGCAAGTTTACCGATGTCTACTTCAGCAGAACCAATGTTTTCAATTTTCATTAACGCTTCCAAAATTGGGAAGGTATGAACAACTGAAAGTTCTACATCAAGCATACGTGTACGGCGATGTGATTTTAAAATTTGAATCACTGAACGGTTTATTAAAGAACGACCGTAAACAGAAACAACAATATTTTTCTCACGGTATAATTGACCAATCAAAGCAATCATGCGTTCCGCGATTTCTTCACGGTTTTTCCAACGACCTTGATGTTCTGCGTGTAGGGCAACGATAGTGTCTTTGCTCACAGTTACGTCCTCAAATTTAATATCTATACTGGGCGTGAATTTTTAAAACGCCATAATTGTAATGGAATTATCATCAAGATTGAATCAAAAGCTGTTAATTGAGCTAAGATTTTGTCCTAATTCACTATAAATTCATAAAATACCTATAATTATTTTTGTGATTTTAGGTAAAAGTCTTTTTCAATCATCACAATACGTGTAATTTAAATCATTCTCATAGCAGTTTTATTGATAGTTTTCTCTTGTTTGTAATTAATTCCTAAACTTTAACTTTGATCATCAAAATTGATTCGCTTTGAATATTGTTTCACATTTAGATGTAAATGCTGCTTACGCTGTCGTTGTTGATACAGATGCCATGCTCCTTCAATTACCAATACCAATACTGCCAACCAAATTGGAATATAAGTTAACCATTCACCTGAGCTGATTTTTTCACCAAGCACCAACGACGCGAATGCCAATAAAATAGGCTCCAAATACCCCAGTAAACCAAAAATAATTAAGGGTAAATAGCGACTTGCTAAAATATAACTTCCTAGGCCAATCGCACTCAACAAACCTAAACCTAGAACGACAACTCCCAAACTAGGATGCTCTAAAAACTTTAAATATGGAGTTTCACCTGTCTGAGTAAAGAAAATCGCAATTGGCAGGATCAAGAATAAATCCCACCAAAAACCACCTAAGTTGTCGGTTTGAATTTTTTTACGAAGAATAAAGTAAGCTGCATAACCTAAAGCAACAAAAGCAGTTTCCCAAGCTATTGCACCTAAGCGCCAAATCTCATGCCCAACACCAAATACTGCCAGAAATACTGCGAGATACTGTAACTTAGACAATTTCTCGCCATATAAAAAGCTTCCAGCAAGCACAAGAACCAAAGGCAACAGGAAATACCCCAAAGAAACTTGTAACCCACGACCATGCATAGGCCCCCATAAAAACAACCATAATTGTGCTGAGGTCAGTACGGAAGTGATCATTAGAAACACTAATAAACTAGGCTTTACTATAATTCGATTAAATATGGTTTTGATATGCGTCAAGTCACCACTAAACCACATAAATAAAGTCAAAAATGGAATTGTGGCAATAATTCGCCACCCAAAAGTTTGTTCACTATCTAATGCACCCAATAATTGAGTGTAAAAATACAGAACCCCAAAGGTGACAGAAGCCAAAACTGAATAAGCAATGCCTTTTAACATTTTGACCTCAGAAGCATTTGGGACGTATCTTAAAAACGTGAATTATCCACTATATAAAAATAAAAAAACCATGCAAGCATGGTTTTAACTAAGTATAACCGATTTAACGATGTTCAGGGTAAATCACATCACGGATATCATAGCCTAATGATTTGGCATAATTTAGATATTCATGAATAATTTCTTTTTTCGGCTGAGGTGTACGTGACAACACCCATAGATATTTACGGCGTGGTTCACCCACAAGCACGGTTTGATAATCTTCATCAAGCTTTAAAACCCAGTAATCTCCGCGTGCAACAGGAATCCAACGCACACCTTCTGGTAAAAAGCTCACTCTTAATTTGGTGTTAAAAGGCGCATTCGCAACAAACGCCTCACCTAAACTGCGTTGTAAAGCACCCTCACCATCATAACATTTGTTATCAACAACAATATTGCCATTTTCGTTTAACGTATAAGTTGCTGTCACGTTATAAGCGCATTTACGTTCAAAGAACATTGGCTTACGAGCAACCTCATACCAAACACCCAAATATTTATCCAGTTCTACTTTATCAACTGTAGGTAAAGACTTTGATTGTGCATAAGCAATCGTTCCTACAGCCAGTCCAGTTAAGACCACTCCACCAATTGCAATTTTTGTTAAACGCCAACTTGCTTTAGGGAAATTCTTAATCAGCGGCATGGGAAATCCTCAAAACAGAAATTTGTTATCAATAGTCATATATTTAGCTTTTCAACATAGCCTATTTTATAAACAAAGATTGTTGCGATATGTATCCCTCTTGAGGATTTCTCTACTAGATTACGATTGCAACATATGGGCTTTGAGACGAACAATCTCATCTCGCAATCTAGCTGCTTGCTCAAACTGAAGCTCTTTTGAAGCTTTTAACATCTCTTTTTCAAGCTTGGTAATATGCTTGGCGAACAGTTTTGGATCCGATAAAAGATGCTGTTCGTCGGCACTGATACTCTGCGCTTGCTCTAACACTTTTTCATCAATTTCATCATCACTGAGCACTTCACCCGTATCGATTTCTTTAATTGCTTGACGCACAGCACTACGTGGGGTAATACCATGTAATTCATTAAATTCAATTTGTTTGTTACGACGACGATCTGTTTCATCCATCGCCTTGCGCATCGAGTCAGTAATACGATCCGCATATAAAATCGCTTTACCTTTCACATTACGTGCTGCACGACCAATGGTTTGAATCAAAGAACGTTCTGAACGTAAGAAACCTTCTTTATCTGCATCTAAGATTGCAACCAAAGATACTTCTGGCATATCCAAACCTTCCCGCAATAGGTTAATCCCAACCAGAACATCATGTACACCTGTACGCAACTCATGGATGATCTTCACACGTTCAACAGTATCAATATCCGAGTGCAGATACGCGACTTTAACGCCATATTCTTTCAGGTATGAGGTTAAATCTTCCGCCATACGTTTAGTCAAGGTTGTCACAAGGACACGCTCATTTAATTGTTTACGAATATTGATTTCAGAAAGTACATCATCGACTTGAGTTAATACTGGACGTACTTCAATTTCAGGATCAATCAAGCCTGTTGGACGAACGACCTGCTCAACAATTTGCTCTGACTTTTCTAATTCGTAATGTGCAGGCGTTGCACTCACAAAAACCGTGGTCGGAACAATTCGCTCCCACTCTTCAAATTTCATTGGACGGTTATCCAAAGCACTGGGTAAGCGGAAACCATAATTCACCAAGTTTTCTTTACGTGAACGGTCACCTTTATACATCGCACCAATTTGAGGAACTGTCACATGCGATTCATCGATGATCAGCAAGGCATCTTCAGGGATATAATCAAATAAAGTCGGCGGCGCTTCGCCTGCTGTGCGGCCTGAAAGATGGCGAGAGTAGTTTTCAATCCCATTGGTATAACCCAACTGCTGCATCATCTCTAAATCATAGCGAGTACGCTGTTCGATACGTTGCGCTTCCAGTAATTTGTCATGATCCTTGAAAAATTTAAGCTGATCCTTCAATTCATCTTTAATGGTATCAATCGCACGAGTTAAATAATCTTTTGGCGTAACATAATGACTTTTCGGATAAATCGTCACTCGTGGCACTTTACGCACCAATTTTCCTGTCAATGGGTCAAACCAGCGAATCGAATCAACCTCATCATCAAATAACTCCACTCGAATCGCATCTTTATCCGACTCGGCAGGGAAAATATCAATGATTTCGCCACGAATACGATAAGTACCACGTAAGAACTCCAATTCATTACGGGTATATTGCATTTCAACTAAACGGCGAATGATCTCATCACGACTGACGCGATCGCCTTGCACAATATGCAACAGCATTTGCATATAGGCATTCGGATCACCTAAACCATAAATCGCAGAAACTGAAGCGACAATAATCGCATCACGACGCTCTAATAAAGCACGCGTTGCAGAAAGACGCATTTGGTCAATGTGGTCGTTGATTGCTGAGTCTTTTTCGATAAAGGTATCGGATGATGGCACATAGGCTTCTGGTTGATAGTAATCGTAATAACTGACGAAATACTCAACCGCATTATTCGGGAAAAAAGCTTTGAACTCACCATAAAGCTGTGCAGCAAGCGTTTTGTTGTGCGCCATGACAATCGTTGGACGCTGTGTTTGTGCAATCACATTCGCCATCGTATAGGTTTTACCAGAACCCGTCACCCCAAGTAGTAACTGATTACGAAGACCATGCTCAATGCCATTAACTAACTTCTCAATCGCTTGTGGTTGATCACCGGCAGGTTGATAATTGGTGACTAACTCAAAAGGTTGGTTTTCGCTCACAAGAATACCCTTTTCAATCGATGCCTCATTGATGGAGGCAATTGACTCAATTTACAATCACTTTTATGTATTTCACTATAAAATATTATGCCAATCGTAAATGCATACAAATTATTTACCAATGAATAAAAAAATATGAGTAAGCTAGAGTTTTTACTCAATTATTTTGATATTTTCGATTAAGTGTGTTGAATTCATATATAAAAGCACATTAATCTACACCTTTCAAAAATATCAAGAATTTAGAAAAATTGCTGTGAATTCACTCAATGTGCAATATTTTATATTAATTGTCCCCAGTTGCCTGTTTTTTATTGGTTTGGCATTTACTTGCTGCCGTCTTTTTTTTAAGGCTGATATTTTTCTATTATGGATTGGCATATACCATTCCCTCTATTGCATTGTTTGCTCAATGTTTAATGTCAAATCCTCAACTTACCTTAGCTGCACCATTTACATCCGTTTTATATTTATTAGGCAGTTGGATTGGCGCCTATGCAATTAGTTTAAAACTAAACAGCACTTTTCAGCATAGAATTGCTTTTTTAATTTTTTTGTCTGCCCTGCTCGCACTGACTTATTATTCCTATATAGCACCACAAATATGGCTGCGCCTAGTGATTCTCAATATTGCTTTAGGAAGTATTGGCGTATTGGTTTTACCTGATTTATTCCGTCAACTCTCTAACAGCCGCTCTTTCGATCGCTGGGTGTTCATTTTCTATTTGATTAACGTTCTCTACTCATTTGTTAGAGCCACAATAAATTTCTTTTTTAGATAATATTGATCACAATCACATTGCATTAACCTCATCTAATTGGTGGTTATTAGGGATGTCTATCAATATTATTTTAAATATCCTGTTTGCCATTGTATTAAGTGGCTGTGCAATTAAAGATGTCGTTTATCACCTCAATAACGATCGCTTACATGATCCTTTGACCCATCTGCTCAATCGTCGTGGTTTTTTTGAAAAAACTGCATCCTTGTCATTTACCTCACAATCATACTTTCTCGTGAGTCTAGATCTAGATCATTTTAAAGGCATTAATGATACTTGGGGACATTATATTGGCGACCAGATTTTATATGGTGTTAGCCAAATGATGCTGAAAGATAAACAAGCCGAAGATCTTATCGCTCGTTTTGGTGGTGAAGAGTTTATTTGTTTATTCATCGCAGAGGATTCTGCCGCCGCCCTGATGCGAATCGAACATTATAAGACATTGCTAGAACAGACAACTTTTACGAATTATCAAATTAAAATGACAGCAAGTTATGGTCTAACCCATATTCATAATATGCATGATATTGAATACGCATTACAACGTGCAGATGATTTACTCTATCAAGCAAAAACCAATGGTCGAAATCATATCTCTTTTGATTTAATGCTCTAATTTACAAACTCATAGCTAAAACTTGTTTCAATGTTCTCTATCCTTTTAAGTTACATCTGCAATAAAATCGCTTGCACTATCAAGAAGAATAAAAGCAGCATCAAGAAATAACGATAAGAAAAAATCTAAAGCACTATTGACCCCTTATTCAATCGGCTGCAACATGAGATCAATATACATTTGAATGATAAAAAATATGTCTTATCAATATCACGATGAAACTATTGTCACTGAACTTCCTGAAGATACGGTATTTGTTTTTGGTAGTAATCTAGCTGGAATACATGATAGTGGCGCCGCACGTGTCGCGGCACAACATTTCGCAGCAGTTAACGGTGTCGGACGAGGTTGGGCTGGGCAAAGTTTTGCTATTCCAACATTAAATGAACATATCCAACAAATGCCACTTTCTCAAATTGAGCACTATGTCGATGATTTTAAAATTTATGCTAAAAATCATCCCAAAGTGAAATATTTTTTAACTGCATTGGGCTGTGGTATCGCAGGATATAAAGTCTCTGAGATTGCACCTTTATTCAAAGGAATTCATTCGAATGTGATTTTTCCAGAATCTTTTCGACCTTACATCGAGGATAATGCTGTTTCGCAATTTCCAGATCTGACTGCCAAAATGGTGCATAGCTTTATCTGTGATGAAGTCATTTTTTATTTTAATCATGGGTATGAATCTTTTGAAGAAGCTTTAGAACAAACAAAACTAAGCCCTTCAGAAAAAGCCATCGCGTTAATTGTACTTAATGAAGAACTTTATCCGCGTGATCGCTATGGGCGTGGACGTGAGCATGAAATTAACGATATATTGGCCAAATTGAATGGCAAAATATTTGATTTTCATGATAATTCTGAAGGTCCAATGATCTTTGTTAGTGCAATTATTGCATTAATGGAGCTCTATGATTTCGATGAGCAAGACTTTATTGCTTTATGGCAGGGCAAAAGCATTATTAAGCATCCTGTTCATCGCACCTTAAAAAAACATTAACTCACTCGATGATGAATCAGGTTTTATCCTTCAAGCATAAAACTTGATTCTTCCCATAATTACAATTTGGTTACAACATCCAAAATCCACAAAAAATAAATTATAAGATAATGATATTTAATAAAAATAAATAAAAAAATCATCATAAAATTCGCAAACACTGAAATCCATACAAGTGTATAAAATTAAAGCAATCTCAATGACTTACATGAAATAACAATAATGGCATGTTTTTTGCTTTTATCTATTGATGTTTATTACTGACGGGGAATTACATGAGAAGCGTATTTTTTAATAAGGCATTCGTCATATCTTATATGGCGAGCCTTCTTTTATTAGTCACTGGCTGCCAGCCATCCCCTGATAGTAACGCAACTGAATCAACCACAGAAAAAACGGCGCTAAAAATTGGTTTTGTTAAACTAACAGATATGGCACCTTTAGCCGTTGCTGTTGAGAAAGGTTTTTTTAAAGACGAAGGGCTATCAGTCCAACTCGAAGTACAACCCAACTGGAAGCTGTTATATACACGTGTACAAAAAGGTGAATTAGACGGTGCGCAAATGCTTGCCGCAATGCCACTTGCGTCCATGACGGAAAAATCAAGTGGTACAGAAATTATCACGCCATTTACCATGTCTTACAATGGTGCAGGGATCACCGTTTCAAATGCGATATGGTCGGAAATGAAAAATAACATTCCACTAGAAGACGGTAAACCGCAGCATCCGATTAGTGCATCAGCGCTTAAACCGATTGTGGATCAATACAAACAAAAGCATAAGCCTTTTAATTTAGGCATAACTTTTCCAACAGGCACACATAATTATATGTTGCGCTATTGGTTAGCTGCTGGTGGTATCAACCCAGGTATGTATGATCCAAATAAAAATGATTTGAGTGGCAATATCGGTGCCGACGTAACCCTTTCCGTTGTACCTCCACCAGAAATGATGGCAAAAATGGTAACAGGAACAACCTTAGGATACTCAGTCGGTGAACCTTGGAATCAAAAAGCAGTGAAAAAAGGCTTTGGTGTTCCCGTCATTACATCTGATGTGTTATGGGATAATGGTGCTGATAAAGTATTTGGAATTACCACATCGTTTGCAGAACAAAATCCAAATACCACAGTAAAAGTTGTAAAAGCACTCATTCGTGCATCAAGCTGGTTAGATGAAAATGATTATGCACATCGTAAAGAAGCAGCTAAACTCATCGCTCAAACAAATTATATTGGTGTCGATGAAGATATTATTACCAATAGCTTGACGGGTGTTTTTGAATATGAAAAAGGTGATATTCGCCCGTTAAAATCATTTAATACTTTCTTTACAGGACAATATGGTATTCCTTACTATTCAGATGCAATCTGGTGGTTAACTCAAATGCGTCGCTGGGGACAAATTGCGGAGACTAAACCGAATAATTGGTACCTTGAAACCGCTCAAAAAGCCTATCGCCCAGACATCTACACAAAGGCTGCAAATAGTTTAATCGCTGAAGGCAAAATGAAAAAAGAACAATTTCCAAACCTTGCAACAGCAACATTCATAAAACCACCACAAACCAGTCGTTTAGATGGAGTTGTGTTTGATGCCAATAAACCAACCGCATTTTTAGCAGCATTTAAGATTGGTAATAAATAAAAATTAATCAAATAAAAAAAGCCAATGATACGTTTATATAAACATCTCATTGGCTTTTTTATCGACTCATCTTTTAGGAAGCTACTGGGAAAGTATCCTCCATCAAAAATTATCGTTTCCCCATCGAACGACGTGTACCACGCGGTGGCATCCAAGTACGATCTGCATATTGCTCAGGTTTTGGTCGCACCTGATTATGCGTAGCATCCTCAGAGTTATCCTGAGTAGATGGCATAGGGAAAGGTAATTTGACTAAAGCTTTCTTGGCTTTAGGTTGTTGCGCAGTCATTGAAATTCTCTCGAAATTTAAATTTCTAGCGCCCATTGTAATAGATTTTTATTATTTTGCTAAAATTAAAATATGTAAAAAGTACTGTACGATCTAAACCTATAATTTAGTAACTTTTTATTCAATAAAGGTAAGTTTCAGCCACAAATAAACCGATTTAAGCTAAAATGAGCTGCTTTTTTATTTTCTAATCCCATAAGAAGGAATAATGCCGTGGACGTACGTCTCTCTGATCGTGTCAATGCCATCAAACCGTCCCCTACACTTGCAGTAACCAACAAAGCCGCTGAGCTTAAAGCTGCTGGTAAAAACGTAATTGGTTTAGGTGCAGGCGAACCAGACTTTGATACACCTCAACATATCAAAGATGCTGCTATTGAAGCGATTAATAAAGGCTTTACAAAATATACAGCTGTAGACGGTACTCCGAGTTTAAAAAAAGCAATTATCGCAAAATTAAAACGTGATAATAACTTAGACTACCAACCTAATCAGATTTTAGTATCTTGTGGTGGTAAACAAAGTTTCTTTAACTTGGCACTTGCTTTGTTAAACAAAGGTGATGAAGTAATCATTCCTGCGCCATTCTGGGTAAGCTATCCAGACATGGTAATTATTGCTGAAGGTACGCCTGTTATTGTGAAATGTGGTGAAGAACAACGCTTCAAAATCACACCAGAACAATTGGAAGCTGCGATTACACCAAATACACGTTTACTTGTATTAAACAGCCCGTCTAATCCAACAGGTATGATTTATACCAAAGCTGAATTAGAAGCTTTGGCTGAGGTACTTCGTCGTCATCCACAAGTATTAATTGCTTCTGATGACATGTACGAACCAATTCGTTGGGAAGATGAGTTCTATAACATCGCAACAATTGCACCTGACTTATATGATCGTACAATTGTTCTTAACGGCGTATCAAAAGCGTATGCAATGACAGGTTGGCGTATTGGTTACGCTGCTGGTCCAGCAAAACTCATTGGTGCGATGAAAAATATTCAATCTCAATCGACATCTAACCCAACTTCAATTTCTCAAGTTGCGGCTGAAGCGGCATTGAACGGCCCGCAAGATGTATTAAAACCAATGATTGAAGCGTTTAAACGCCGTCATGACCTTGTGGTAAATGGCTTAAATGAAATCAACGGTATTTCTTGCCTGCCTGCTGATGGCGCATTCTATGCCTATGCCAATATCCGTCCATTAATTCGTGCCAAAGGTTTAAAATCTTGCACAGAATTCTCTGAATGGTTGCTTGAAGAAACTGGTGTAGCTGTTGTACCCGGTGATGCTTTTGGTTTAGGTGGTTTTATGCGTATTTCTTATGCAACTGCTGATGATGTATTAGTTGATGCTTTAGCGCGTATTAAAAAAGCAGCAGACTCAATTGATGGTGTTGATGCCGCAATTGCTTCGATTGCAGCAGAAAAAGCCGCTCAATAATCTGAGTTGCGATAAAAAAAGAAGCTTCTCAATGAAGCTTCTTTTTTTGTCTTTATGAATCAACTAAAAATTTATTCTTTTGCTTCTGCATTAAATAAAGCAACTACATCGGCTTCAGTCATCTTCTTCGTTGCATTTTGAAATGCGTAAAACTCAGGCTTACTATCAATATAGATTTCCAAATCAAAATTCAAATCTTGAGGCGACTCATTCAATGCAAAAGCATTAATATTGCAATAATTCTGATCTTTAGTCCGCCAAAATAAATTTGTGCCACAAGAATTACAGAACCCTCGCTCGCCCCAAGCCGATGAATTATAGACAGAAAGATGGTCTTGTTTTAAAAATTTTAAGCTGCCCTGTTTCACATCAATCGTCATAATCACACCACTGGTCTGTCGACGACAAATCGAGCAATGACAAGCATGTACATCATGATTGCTTAATTCAACTTCAAATGTGGTTTCACCACAAACACATTGCCCTTTCATTATAAATTTACCTTTTATTCAAAATTGTTATCAATTAATTTTAGAAGAAAATAAAAAAATATTGAATTTAATAATTTCTGCAACATAATTTTATATTCATAAGATACTTCAAAAAATAATCTACTTCTTTTACTTCATACACATCAGCTTGATTTAGATTGATACGAAAATAAGGGCGATATTATTAAAAAATTATACAGTGACATACATATACGCCCTTTCATTTTATGCTGTAGATTTATGCTTACTATGACTTCATGCAATCGCTTTATTTTCATGATAGTTTTTTGGTCGTGAGCATAAGTGACTGAAAACAGCATATTGCCAAATACTCTTCACTTGTACAGCTACAATTTTATTTTCTGCAACTGACCAAGCCAGTGCAGTATTTGCACCCAAAATAAGCTCACCACCCAGCTGAAACAAGTACAAAGGAAAATGCTCATTCACCGTTAATACATTTTTCTGCGTCAATAAATTTTTAGTGTTTTGAATTTTCCATTTATCACCAAACCAAAGTTGCAATAAATCGCCTAGAAATAAAGCTTGTTGCTTAAATGGAAATGTATTTAAAAAACAGTTTTCAACTGATGTGTAATACTGCTGAGGATCTTCAATGATTTCAAGATAATGATCTTGATAAAAAGATAAATTTGAGAAAATAGATTGAATACTAAGAATAGTCATTTTGACCTCCGATTTAGCCATTTTAGTGCTGGCAAGTTGGGTTAAATCCACACTGTCTAGATAAAAATCTAAACACTTTACTGTTTCGAATCTAACAATAGCCTGATCAAAGTTCAAGTTATTTTTCCGATTTCGCCCCAATTGTGCAAATAAAAAGCATACAGTAAAAAAATGAAAGAAACATGACACTTTTAGCTTGACCGATTTTAAAAGCTGCCTATAATGGCATTCAGATTCTCCCATAGCTCAGTCGGTAGAGCGACGGACTGTTAATCCGCAGGTCCCTGGTTCGAGCCCAGGTGGGAGAGCCAAATTCAAAGAAGCCTATATCCAATATGATATGGGCTTTTTTATTGATCGAAACTCACCCTAGCTCCTAATAAAAACAAAGTATCCTATCCATTAAATTTATAAAAATGCTGATAAAAAGTACAATCAAATCAATATTTAATTTTTTTATTATTCAGCTCTTGACCACATCCCTATTCATGCATAGAATGCCTATCCAGATTCTCCCATAGCTCAGTCGGTAGAGCGACGGACTGTTAATCCGCAGGTCCCTGGTTCGAGCCCAGGTGGGAGAGCCA
>NZ_JAMFKZ010000024.1:0-33830 GCF_023488045.1 Acinetobacter sp. ANC5681 | reverse complement strand
TTACCTAAAGGGATTGATTTAAATCAGGCAGATCAGCATTATTTAAATCAAGTTGCCATGTCACTGAATACTCGTCCTAGAAAGGCGTTAGATTGGCTTACACCATTAGAGAAATTTGCTCAGCTTGTTGATTATCATATGGCTTTTGAAACTGTCGCACCTCATGTTTGAATTCGCCTTTCTACTAAAGCATCATCAATACCTTGGGCCATATTTAAACTACCACAGAGATAATACAAAACACGAAGAAACCAGCCACATTCACATCAAATAAAATCAATAACTTAAAATAAAAATTCCAAATACACCCTATTTCCCACCCGCTTTGAGCCTCTCAAATTCATCAAAAACCGCCCACATTTATAACCACTTTCTTGATCTTTTTATAAAAATTAAAAGTTTTTTGTACTTCTTGATCTAAGTTAAAAAAATCAGGAGGGCGAATAAATGAAGCCTACAAAAGCAAATTCTCAGCTAGCCAATAAAAGACCGTTTTATACAAAGGAGGTCATGATCCGTCCTTACCCGCCTCTGTTCAAAATTTACCAAAGCTACGCTCAGATTTTAAATGCCTCGCAACTGCCAACACACTTTCAACATGACGTGAGCCTAATATCTGCTACTGCACCTGCTCCAGCTGAGTTATTCGCAACAGATAACTTTCTTCTTGTTTATATAGCACAACAACAAAATATTCGAATCAAAGCTCGAAGCATTGTAGAAGCTGATGTAGACCTCATTCAGGTTCAATATCAACTCAGCAACACACTCTTTAAGTTGATGACTGAGCTCAAGATCAATCCACAGGCTCTTAATCCCGATAAGCTACTTCATAACTTAAATCAGTCTCTATCGAAACAAGCAATTTACGATGTGAATCAAAAGCTTTATGACAAACCCAGATGCAGTCTTTCTCGAGACCTACTCGCTAAGTTAATCGATTGCAGTCGTAATCAGCTACTTTATCGCCAGAAGCAAATCAACGGCACTCACGACCTACGAATTCAAGCACTCAAAAATAAATGTAAAGCACTCACGAGCGTACAACCATGCGCATCACAATTTTGGAGTTTAGACCATGAAAATTGAAAAACAGAGGTGGTCCCACTTGTTTGAACAACTAAAAGCGTATTTATAAGTGATATTCCACTCTAGTTAAGCCACCTTGTTTTGTTGGGGTAGCTGATCATAGTAAAACTCATTTGGTGTCATTTTGTCTAGACTCGAATGAGGTCGTTTCAGATTATAAAACTCAAAATATGCACTCAATTGCTTTTTCGCATCTGTGACACTGCTATAAGCTTTGAGATACACCTCTTCATATTTAACGCTCCGCCATAATCGTTCAACCATCACATTATCTACCCATCGACCTTTACCATCCATACTGATTTGAATGCCATTTGATTTCAATACATCAATAAATGCATCACTGGTGAACTGGCTGCCTTGGTCTGTATTCAATATTTCAGGTCGACCATATTTTTCAATCGCTTCATTTAAAGCCGAAATACAAAAATCCACCTCCATACTAATCGATACCCTATGCGCAAGTACCTTGCGGCTATGCCAATCAATCACAGCACATAAATAAACAAAGCCTTTTGCCATAGGGATATACGTTATATCCGTAGACCACACTTGATTACTGCGCTGAATAGCCAACCCTTAGAGCAGATATGGATATTTACGGTGAGCTTGATTCGCCTGGCTTAAATTTGGTTTGCAATATAACGCCTGAATACCCATTTTCTTCATTAAAGTACGTGTATGACGTCGTCCTATATGATGCCCTTGACGATTCAACAAATCACGCATCATACGGCTGCCTGCAAAAGGATATTGCATATGTAATTCATCAATACACCGCATCAGTTTCAGATCTGATGAGCTAACAGGTTTTGGGCGATAATAATAACAACCACGGGAGACTTTCAGCAGCTTAGCTTGCTTAGATACTGAAATCTGAAGTGAGTCGTCGATTAACTTTTGTGGTTGAAGCGGCCCAGTTTCTTCAACACACCTTCTAAAAAATCAATTTCTAATGCCTGCTCACCGATTTTTGCATGTAACTTTTTAAGATCAATGGGGGGTTCTGATGGAGCTTTTGATTGATCGAAAGCTTGCGAGGAAGCTGAGATTAATTGATTTTTCCAGTCAATAATTTGGTTTTGATGAACATCAAACTCAGAACTCAATTCAGCAAGTGTTTTTTCTGCTTTAATCGCAGCAAGTGCTACCTTAGCTTTAAAATCATTTGAATGATTTCTTCTTGGTCTACGTGCCATAAAATACTCCATATATTGATGTTTATAACATCATTTGAGGAGCAGAATATCACTTATAGCAGTTGTTCAAATTTCCGGATCCATCTCTGTTAATTTCTTATCCGCGATTCAGATTAATTAAGGTATAAGAAAAATACCTCTATCATTCGATTGATTCCTTTATATAAATAATAAAGTAAATATATGTTTTCGATGAAGCTTTATAAAATTCAGTATTAGACCTGTAGGGAAAACTTATCAAACTAAGTATTGGCTAGTCTTTTTCTTCGAAAAACTTATCAAACGAAGTATTAAGTTAATCTTTTTCTTCAACTTCTTCCTTAAACTCAAACAAATCATTCATCGTACAGTTAAAGTACTTACACAACTTATCGGCGACTGGTAATTCAATACGTACAGCACGGTCATAATACATACTTGTGAGCGTGTTGCGATTGATACCTGTTGCATGCACCACTTCACTTAATTTTAAAATTTTTCTATCGCCCATGAGGCTAGATAACTTACAAGTAATCATATTTAAATTAATTTACAAAAAATAACTTGCTGTGGGTTATTTGAAGTTGTTGACTGAGTAATACTTTGCTAAAATTAACCTACAGCAGGTTATTACAACTTATAGAAAGTATATTTTATCCATTTCAACTAAATTATAACTTTTTAAATATAAGGATTGAACCTGCATTAGATTATTTTGTGGAGATGACCGCCGTGTTACCAAATGAGTTATTGATCAGCCAGCAAGCTCGTGACTTAGGAAATCAATTAATTAAAGAAATGAACATCAATAGAAGTTATGGAATGGCTAATTTTCTTGGAGTAAATACTTGCTATGATAATCATCAGGCTGTACTTATTTGGACATTTCAACTGCTTGAAAGGGAACCTGCCTTAAATGAATTAGCAGAAATTAAAAAATATTTTCTTTTAATCTTTCCAGATAGTGTTTATCAATTAGCCTAAGTTGTTTTTAAAATTAATTTATTAAATAAAAAGCACTAAATCAAAGAAAGCTTTATTTAAAAATACCTATTAATTCAAAAACATACCATTTACTGAATATATGAAGCATAAGTTCCTGCTCTATCACTCACTCGTACTAAAATTACATCGCTCTTTTTACTGATACTAAACAATTTATGTCCACGCCACGTTCTGCGGCTTCGAGGGCTAGTTTTTGTTGAACCACTGAGAACAAGGACAACAAACTGCCTACTATATTTTCCCGGAGAGTGGTGTAGGAACTTTTTCATTATTGCTAATCATATCAGCGACAACATCAGCAACGAGCTCCTCTATTCCTGAGAATGCTTTAGACTGATCCGCATCAAGCCAAGACAATGATGGAAACTCAGCACACAACCCAACATACTCATTATCTTCTGCTGACCATGTAACACGGCAAGTATATTGTTTACTATCCATTTGAAACCCCATAATGTTTTAAGTCTATGTATAAAAGTACGATTTTCACTTACTAGTACTTAAATAATCACCCCACCACTGCATCATTTCAGTCCGCTGGGCTAAATAGTCAGCGTGATTATAGCTGGCACGGGTACGGTTTTTATCAATATGTGAAAGTTGTGCCTCAATCCAATTATCTTGGAACAAACCTGAGTCATTCAAAATGGTACTAAAAGTAGAACGTAATCCATGAGAAGATAGTTGATGTTTGCCATACCCCATCTTACGTATGGCCATATTTAGAGTATTAAAATGAATCGGTTGATTGTGTTTGCGAGGGCTAGCAAAAAGGTATTTTTCACCGTATGACCACTGCATGACGTCTTTCAAAATCTCTAAAGCCTGATTTGAAAGTGGAACTAAAAAATCTGGAATCTCATGGCCTAATATGACTTTTCGTCGAAACTGTTTAATATGCAAGGCAGGTATTTTCCATATTTTTTCATTTAAATCAAAATGATGAGGCTCAGACAATAACAATTCAGCCCCTCGCACTCCAGTATATAATTTAAACATCAGTGCTTTTTTAATAATCGGATGGGCATCCAATTTTTGTAATTTATACTTAAAATCAGATATATCCTCCGCTTTCAAATACGGATAATTTTTCTTGATTTTACTGTTAATGGCGATTTTATTTAAACCATGAGCGATGTTGAATTCACAATAACCCATCGCTACAGCGTAGTCATAAATTTGGTTCAAATAACTACAAGCTTTCTTGACAGGTTCTTTTACTTGGCGTCCCTCTATTTTTTTGATTACTGAAACCAGGTCATAACGCTTGATGTTTTGAAAAGGTAAATCCTGAAGGTCTGGATAAATATCTTGCTGTAAGCATCTTTCTGCTAACTGTAGTACACCACAGCGGGGTAGATCGTTGAAGGCATTTTTCAGTTTGAACTGTAACCACTCCTCCCCGACCTTACCAAAGGTGATGACATTAGAGGCAGTATCATGTTCAAAACAGAAATCATTGTCTTTAAAGTCATCTCTGACTTGTCGTGCCTTTTTCAGCGATAAATCAGGATAAAGACCTAACTGAATGCGTCGACGTTTTTTAGTTTGTGGATCTGTATAGCGATAGCACCAAGATTTTCTTCCACTTGGCTCAATCTTCAGGCTAAGCCCATCTTCATCGGATAAAAAACAGGTTTTTTCCTTGCAATGAGCTTGGCGAACTTTAATTTCAGTAAGACTCATGGAATTTAAATGAAACCTAATAAGTGGTTGATTGGATCAATTATATCAAAATAGAAAGCTTTATATATGATGCGTATGTTACGCATCATATATATTTGTAATATATTGTTTTATATGTTTATTATTGAAAATATTTTAGTTTTAGTAACCATCATGAGTACCACCTCTAATTTAATTTCCCAACAACTTACTTATCTGTGATCAATGTTAAATAAGTCTTATACTGATCCTAGCCCAGCCCATATGGACAATGCTTACTTCTAAAGATAACGTAACGTTAACTTTATAGATGTAAAAATGGCTAAAGGCTTTAGTCCAGAATTTAAAAAGCAAGCAATTGATTATGCACTTTCAACCTCACACAAGTCTGTAGCTGCAATCGCCCTGAAATTAGGTGTCTAGGATCATAGGAAGGGTTTGAACAATTAAAAAAAGCACCCAACGGCGCTTTTTTCTTTCAGATTTTTGCATGAATTTAATCATTAAATCCTAAGTATTTTGGCAATTCATTTTTGAAAAACCAACGTGAGCGACTAGCACCCACATCACGATACTTAATATTATGAATAGATTTGCAATGGATACACTCAAATTGCTTCCATTCCGTACCGCCACTTAGATCGTCAACCCAATCTTCTTTTACTATTGTATTCCAGCCTAACGGCATACTATCTATAGATAAAACAGTACATTTTTCACAATTATTGTTCATACAATCTTCTATAAGTAATTTCAAAAAAAAATTCTAAAATTGTGAAACGACATCAATGAAAATAAACTCTCTAGAATGTTTAGTTGGCATTCCTACGAATGTAAATTCAACATTCCTTTCTACATCATTTCTTCGTGTTTCCGCATGAACAGAAGAAACATGACTGACATCAAAGAATCGTACCATGTTGTTTAGGCCAATGATCTCATCATCCTCATTGGCAATTAAAACCTCTAATTCAGGATCAAACTTTTCTAATTTTTCAATTAAATCTTTAACTTTCATTCCTAACCTACTTATATATAACAGTATATTCTTTTTTATCCAATGGATGGACTATAGTCTTTTTCCCCCACTCAAATCTTTGAGGAGTCGGAAAATCTATAAACCTTATAAGATCATAAGTCCAATAATCTTTGCTTTTTTCAATTGCTTGCTCTGGCGTATATTTCGAAAAAAAATGGATTTCGATTATATTTCCTTCAAGATCTCTAGCATGCAATAAACATGAATAATTAGGTATGAATCCTTCAAACATGTTAATACTCAACCTATAAATTATTTAAAAAAAATTGCAGAATATAGCTTGCGAGAAAAAGGTATTTTCACAGATTTTTTTTGTTGAGAAATACATAACAAGAAAGAAAATAGCACCTGCAATCATCAGGAATATGCCTGTAAATTTCCAATTTACGACATCCTGATTCCCACAACGGCCACAGTAATAATAATAACCTTTGATACGCCCACCACATTCAGGGCAATTTTTGTGATTGATTAAGTAATTAGACATATTTAATACTCCATTGTTAATTTTAGAAAGCACACAAGCACGAATGCCTGTGCACCAGATCACTTAAGTTGCACATGGAACTAAAAAAGCCCATGCCTCATAACCATACTCATGCGCATCTAACACCTTGCCAGAATTGCCTCGTACTTTACGGAATCTACAAAAGATCCATTTCATGCCTTTCGGCGGTTCTTGAGTACCTAATTTCTTAAGCACATAGCTCACCTCCTCTCCCAAGGAGATTTGAAAAGCTGACTTAAATGATCTACAATGAAGTTCTCACGCTTTATAGTAGTCATCTGAGTAAGCCGAATAGCCCTTGGGTGTACTATCCGAAACTGATATGAAAGATAGCTTTCATATCAGTTTTTTCATTTTAAAGAACTAAATTTATTTCTAGCCGCTTTATAACCAACTTTGAATTTTTCTTGAATGTCTTCAATAGACAAATTAATACATGCTTGTGTTGGCATCAGTAACTCTGCCGCAAACGTATCAGCTTGCCATTCAGAATCTTCATAATGTTTATGCCTGACTGCACCACGTGCTAAGGCAAAACCCTCATGAAGAATTAAGTGCCCTATTTCATGTGCTACAGTAAATCGCGCACGGCAATGTTTTGGATCAGATACATCGCATAAAGCATCATAAGTATCTGCACGAAGAATAATAGTCATAGCATCTGGATTAGTTAAAGCCTCAACATCAGGCATATCCTCAATTTCCCAGACTTCTAAAATGACACCTAATTCATGCAATCGATGTTCTAAGCCTCGACTTAAATCTATTGACTGATTTAGTGACAGTTTAAAAATCTTGTCACGAATAATGAGTGCTTTTTGTTTTATGCTTTGTTTACTTAAAGGCGCGACTTTAACACCTCTAGGCATACATCCAGATGTCATATATCAATTCTCCTCAAGAATTTTTCTAAGTTGCGCCATATTCAAAGTATCGTCTTGAATTCGTCTAGCAAACATCAAAGCAATTTCTGCTTCTTCTGGGCTATTTGTTCGAACAGTAACATTATCAACACTTTGACTAGCAGCATGTGTAAGCAAATTTTCCTCTGCTTTACTTAAACCTAATGCGTTTGTAATTTTTGTAATTAATTCAGCACTTATTGGCTTTTTTCCTGTTTCCACAGCTGATAAGAAAGCTGAACTAACGCCAATTGAAGTCGCTAGTTCATTAAGATTGGTATCATAATCAATCCTAAGTTTCCTAATCGCTTTTCCAAAATCTGTTAGTTTAGACATTTTCGTAACCCTATTGCGTTACTCATTCATTATTGAAAGAGTAAATACTTTTTACAGTATTAACCAATCTTATATTAACTTTATCTTTTATTCAACATATAGGATTAAATATTCAACCTAAAGGTTAATTTTTTAATATTACTACTAAGAATAGATACTGTGCCATGAAATCCAACTATCTGTGATTCATAGACATCCTTGTCAGCAGATTGGAGATGAAAATTGCTTTGTCCATGGAGTCGTCGATTCAGTCAAGAACTGCTGTTACGCAGCCAGTGCCTCCCTTAAATCATTGCCTAAATCGTGGTGCCCCTGACTCAATAGTTCTGCCATCACGCACTCGGCGATTTGCGAACCCCGAGGGAACGCCAAAAGCGAACCTTCGCCCAGTACAGGTGGGAACTCCATGTTCGAACCAGAACCTACCAAGCTCTTCACAGTCCATAGCATCTGTCCATCCAAATACCTGGGGAGCAATACCAGATGAAATCCATCGAGCAGCCATTGCACAGTCAAATGGTTGAGCTGGTAGAGATAGAGTTTCGAGGCGTGGTGAATGCTCGCGCCAATGCGCGTGGCGACATGCACGGCGCCCGCAAGATGGTGAGATCCGCCACTGTTATCAAGGAAAAACGGCCATCCCAAGCTCGCACGCTAAACGTGTCGGAGCCACGTCCGTGCATTAGCCGGATTTCGCCATGTGAACAAAGCTCTTTTAAGCTCGCATCATCCAGTCAGAGCGAGGGCTTTCCTTTTCTGGCATATCGATTCTGCTCATCAATATAGTAGGCACCAAAGACATCCACATTTTCGTGCGGCATGCCTGCTGACTTACTTGAGGAGATGCCCTCTATATCGCTTGCGTCGCATTCAAAGTGAGGCGCCATCGTCACTTGCACTAGCGATCCATGTGGACTTTGGAAAATCCTCCTTAGCGCCCCAGGCTGAGACCGGAAAGCGACTCCGCAAAGTAAAGTTGCCACGGTCGAGTTTATCCAGGATGCTCCATCGACGGCGTGAGTCATCAAAAATCTTCGATTTTGGGGTGTTGAGGCGCACGCCTTTTCCTGCCGCCTCCCTAAGCTCCAATAGTTCACACCAAGCTTCACACCGCTTCCGAACCAGTTCCGGCGGTCGATTCCAATATCTTCGCCACCACGGCCATGTGTGGAGTTCGAGCACTGAAGTTGGTAACTCAGAGAGCGACATCGCATTCATAGACTCAACTCTCTTGTTCTTCGGGGTACTCCGCTTGAGGAATTGATACCCAACCATCGCGGGTAATGCCCGCCCCGATGCGGAGATTCTTGCTTTCGGTTGCCGCCCAGTGCCCACCCCGGTGTAATACAGCGCGAATTACGGACTTCCGCGGGTGATCCTCATCGGCTTTGGCAGAACTGCAAATGGCATTCCAGGTATGCTGGATCGGCATACTGTCCAACCGTGAACCAACCAGTTGGTCCAGAATTTCAGTCGAGACATTGTGCCGCCCGCCATGGTGGGGCACCTGAAAATACCGAATGCCTGGCAACGCGAGTCCGGCAAATGGCGCGTAGTCAATAACCTCTTGCAGCGCCTCACGCCCGGCATCGCCAGTAAGCATGACACGATGACCGTTCAGGACAGCCGACTGGACCACACTCATTTCATTTTCACGACTGGTAGGCTCAGGCGGAAAATACTCCTCGCCCCACAGGGATTTGATGTAGGCGGTCGCGGCCTTCATTGCCCGGAATATGCCGCTCAACGCGCTGTCCAAAGCACTTTCTTCAACAGCCTCCGGTGTCTTCGTGGAGTCCACAATCAGGTCGAAATAGCGCCCCAGGGTTGGTGCCATCACAGTGAAGGGGCCGATGCTCTGCCCCTGAAGGGGGGCATGGATTGGAATTCCCTTTTCTACCGCCAGATCCTCAAGAATTGCCGTGGCATCGTAGATGGAGCGCAACTTCCGTCTCAGCGCCTCAACCGATTCATAGGTCTCGAATCGATCAATCAACTGATCTGCATAGATCCACGGCCTGTTGATCCAAAGATTTCTGACCGTGCACTGCTCTAGAACTTTTCGCAAACCATTTGCGTGATCGCGATCAGGGTGCGTGAGAATCACATGGTCGATGACTGTTGTTCCGTAGTAGGTCTTCAGGTGCTCGACAATCTGATCTCCCGTATCCAGATATCCTCCGTCAACGACGTGCACGCCCTCAGTGCCATTCACAGAATAGCGAAGCGTGATCGCATCTCCGCTTTTTGCTGTTTCGACGCCAAGAAAATCGATCTCGAAGTAGTCAGCCATACATCCCTCTTGTTTTATGCCAATAAAGTGCTGGTGGCTTTACCCCTACCAGCGATCCACCGCACATGTGGGTCCTGTCGGAGTCCATACCAACGACACGGCGGGAAGACCACCAGCATCCTCGGCGATGTTGCGCAATGTGTTTCGGTCTATGCCCGAGTGTGGGCCGCCTTTCGGGTGGCTGTGCCAAGTTCCGATGAAGGTGAGATACCCTAAAGAGGCTCCATTTGCCGCACGCAAATTCTGAACAAGTCCATCCGTTCCGAGGACGAAGCAGGCGGCCTCTCGAATGCTGTCAGGCGGCGCGTCCACGATGCCCGCAATGGTGATGGTTCGATTTTCAAACGAGATGCGGCCGACCAAGGCTCCGCCTGTTTCCAGAGCGCCCCAGTGCAGCGCATCGGCATGGATCGCTTGCACGACTGGGTGCAGAATCCGAATGTTCCAGCCACCATCATCAGCTACGTCGAGCACAGTGGTCGGGCCAAGACTGGCGCGGGTCCATGCCATGCCGAGGCCTTCGGCATCCGAGATCCCGGTGCAAAGCATCGCCTCCTTCGGAAGCCCGCCAACGAGCCAGCGTTCCAGTTGCAGACCGGCCAGTGACGAAGAACGCGAAACAACGGCATCAGACATTGGCATCGTCAGTGAACGGCAGTTGTCGCCCACAAAAATGCGCGTCGGCTCCGACGTATCCCCAGCAATCGATGCCCGCAGTTCCGGCACAAACCGACAGCACTCGAACAAGAATGCCGTGAGGTCGTCAACCCGACCGGCGCGACTAGGTCCTTCAAGCAAAACCGCGACACAGCGGCCCTGACCATACATCGCGATCCGTACCAGGCGGGCAGGAGACTGGTTCAGTACTGCTGATTGTGTTTCTGCGGCCAGCACCTGAAGTGAGGCCGTCGCATCCACGATGAGAGCCGCATCCTGCGGAATGACTGTGGCGAACTGTGCCGGATCGACCAGAAGGGTCACGGCGTCGGTGTCGAACGCGCGCGATTGAAGATGCGACAGCTCCTCAAAGGCCGTCTTCATCCGCGCCGACTTCCGAGGTGGGACCAGTACCGATGTCCGCTCAATGAGTGCATGCCGTGCCGCGTTATGAGGTGACATGGACTCGTTGTCGACGAAAGTCATTGAGCCGAAACCTGCTCGCCCCAGTTGCATCGCGATTTTCGATCCCACACTTCCGCAGCCGAGTATGACTAGCGGCTGCGATGTGGCTGCTGGTGGAATGCCGGATGTCCTTGCTAGCAACTCAGGAGACAACGCATGCGCGTGAAAGGCTGGGTGAACCGTGGCGTTTCGCTCCAGGAGCGCTTTAGCGTTGAGTTCATAGCGCACCGCGTAGGGCAATACCTCGACACTTCTCCCTGGTGAACCCACAAGCGACGCTGGCCGTTGTACCGTCAGAATTACAATCGCGTACAAGCCATGCACCCAGCCGCGCGAGTCCTGCTGCATATCCAGGATCGAGCGTCCGTAATAACCATCCAAGCCTTGGGCCAACGCGTCGCGATCAATGCCAAGTTCCGCTGCTAGATCAAGCAGCGTCGCGAGATCGACAACCGTCTCCGGTTGGTAGCGTCCGACCATGTGCGGGTGGCCGTCGGTCATTGGAGCCCGCGCAATGAAGGCCGCAGTATGGCCATTTCCCCACTTGCCCAATTTGTCGTTGTGAACATCATGGACGAACACTGCATCGATTTGTGCGGTCAGTTCGGCATTGAGGATGGCGTATAGCCCGCCATCAATCGTCACGTAGCCTGCGGGAACTACCAGAATCGTGCCGTCAGCAGGTGCGGAGGCCGCAACCTTTTCGGCACTGAATACAATGGTCGAAGGACAACTGTCTCGGCGCGTCGGCTCCCACCCCTGTTCCAAGTCCAGCAATGTTCCGGCCGCAGCCTTGTGCAGCCAATCGACCAACTGATCGACAATGGCGTCTAGACCAAACCGATGCAGCAGTTCGTCCAAGGACCCCTCGAACAGGCAAGGCGAGACCAGCTCACCTTCGCGATGGGGGTTGATGTGCGGCAAATTGAGCGGAAAGTCCGCACGCAAGAAAGGCTTGGGCGCGGACAGGGGCCAATCACTGCCGAATACCAGCACGCATGTCTCGACAGCGCGCACTCCGGTTTCGGAGACGCCGTTACGCCGTGACCTGTTTGGCAGTTGGACGGCAACATCGACTTCTATTTGCGTCGATGCACCGCTTGCCTTGGGCTCGCCAACGCGAATCAGGCCCCGATGCCGCTGAAGTTGATGTAGTGCGTCAGCGATGGCGCCCGTCATGATGCCCCGTGCGGCATCGGAGTGCGCGCGGAGGTGATCACGGCAGCGGCCTTCGATCCGGACTCCTTCTTCGAGGGCGGCTGCACTCCCTGAGCGGTGACGGTGAAAACGAGGGGCTCCAAGGATTTCTCGCTCGGGTACTCGCCCGTGCAATAGAACTCGCCCTTTGCTTCGTCTACGATCGCCACGTACTCACGCTTTGCGCGGATGCAGGGTGGATCACTGTCGTCGTCTGCAATCGGCTTGCAACTGGCGACGATGACGGCGCCGTCACGGGTCTGCGAAAGCGCCTTGCGGGCATCGGCATCGAGTTTGGCCTTCTCGCCGTAGTCGGACCAACTGTCATAGGACAGCGAATGCCAAGAACAGTGATGCGGTGCCTGCATGATGTCGTACTCAAGTACATCGGCTTCGGTCTCGTGGCGCTGCCACTGGCGGTTCCAGATGAACACCTCAGCATCGCCACCAGTAAGGAACTTTGCGCCATCCGGCGTCTGAGCATCAGCGGCTAACGTGATGTTCAGGATCACGCTGGACTGGTTCTTGACCAGGCACTCTTCCTCTTCTTCGTCGTCCTGGGCATCCAGGGGGGCCAAAAGAAACGCAGAGAAGAATGCGGAACTCTTGCCGTTGATCGTCGAGAAGCGCGTGTCCACCTTCCGCACAATCGAGGTGAGATCATCGGTTTTTCCATCGATGTCCTCGCCCATGATCTGGATGCGGTCGCCGTTTCCGACGGCGAAGTTCTTGTCGCGGTTCAGTTGTATCCGCCGACGCGCCTCCGTGTTGAATACCTTGGCGTCGTCGCTCAAAGTGTGCGTCTTGCTTGCGCGTCGAAACACGATGGGAGACGACCACATCTCCCGGATCACGATTTTCTTGTCCTTGTCGTCCTTCTTGTCATCCGGGTACTTGTCCAGCGGTCCCAGGTAGAAATGCCGCGTCAGCCCACGGCAATGATCCTGGTCCGGGTGGCTCAACAAAAAGGCATCGACATATGGCCTGCCGTTCTCGTCTTTTTTCAGTCGTTCGCGCAGATCCTTGGCGACATCGCGCACGTCCTTCCCAGGATCATCGGCATCTTGTCTGATGTTTACGTCGATCAGCAGGGTCGTCGCGTCAAGATCGCCGAACTTGATGAGTGTCATGTCCCCGTTGTCGACGGGGAAAAAGGTGATGGTTGTGGGCATTGAGGTCTCCGGGTAGACGACCGAAGGATGATCGCGTATAGTTAATGTACGACTATTTTTTATATCCGTCTACTTATTAGGCGCAAATAATGCAAGAGCCTCCTGTAACTGCCGCCGATCCCGCTGAGCCCAAAGGGCTAAGCTGGGGGTTAGAGAGCAGACTTCAATTCATCGATTTCCGTTTGCGCTGGGAGCGGCGCATCAATCGAATGGATCTCACCGAGCACTTCGGCATATCGATTCCCCAGGCCTCACTGGACATTGCCAAGTACACGGAGTTAGCGCCGAACAACCTGATTTATGACCGCAGTTCCAAGACTTACACGGCAGCACCGAGTTTTCACCCGCTTTACCAGCGAAGTTCGGTGCAACACTATCTAGCGGAGCTGCTGGCCACCAAGATGGGCGTCATCGAACCAGCGTCCAGCTTTATTGGCTCAGCGCCTGAGGCAGATTGGGCACCGTCCCCTTGGCGCACCATCAATGAACAAACCGTCGAAGCAGTGGTCCGGGCAATTCGGCAGCAGGAAGCCATTTGGGTGAGCTACCAGTCCATGACGTCCTTGGACGAATCGGTTCGTCTGCTGTCGCCGCACGCTCTGGGCAACGACGGTTTTCGCTGGCACATGCGCGCGTTTTGCCATAAGCGCCAGCGCTTCAGCGATTTCGTCCTCGCCCGAATCCTGCGCATCGATGGCTTCGAGGCGAGCCAAGTGGACGCCAGCCAGGATTCGCATTGGCAAACTGTATTGACGCTGGTGCTTGCACCGCATCCCGATTTACCCGCTGCCAAGAAACGAGTCCTGGAGTTGGACTATGGAATGGAGGGTGGACAGGTCAAACTTCCATGCCGCCAAGCGTTTCTGTACTACACACTGAGGCGTTTGGGCTTGCATACCAAGGAAGCACCCGACCCCCTCGCGCAGCAGATCACTTTGAAAAACCGCGATGAAATTCAACCCTATATTGATGCCTTGTCGGCCCAAAGCTAAGCACCTATGACGAATATTTTTGAACTGGTCAAAGACCCCTACGAGCGCAAGGCGCGCGTAATTCCAGGACTTCTTGTAGCTTTGCCGCTGCTCGTTCCCTTGTTGTGTGTCTACGGCGCAAAGCACCCGGTACTTACAGGCGTGATTGGACTGCTGGGTGGCTGCGGTGCCATTTATGCACTCGCAAGCGTAGCCCGTGGGCGGGGAAAAAAGTTGGAAGAATCCCTAGTGAAAAAATGGGGCGGAATGCCAACAACCATAGCCCTGCGCCATCGCGACAAATTTCTGGATAGCGTCAGCAAGCAGCGATATCACACCGCGATTACAGCTAAGCTGGGTATTGCCATGCCGAACGCAGAGGAGGAATCAGCAGATCAGGACAAGGCGGACGATACCTACATTGGGGCAACCAAGCGACTTCGTGAACTCACCCGTTCCAACAAGCAGCTCCTACTCAAAGAGAATATTGCATACGGATTCCATCGCAATATGTTAGCGATGAAACCTGTTGGCATTTTGTCGTGCCTCTTGGGTATCCTTTATGGATTGCTGATTGCAAAAATCTTGCAGGTTGCGCCTCCACATTTTGACCCTGTGCATTTTGCTGATCCGGGGCTGGCTGCTGGCCTAACGCTGCTCATTTCGCTGGCGTTACTGGCCGCTTGGCTACTGTATTTCGATCAGAGCGCAGTCAGGCGGATGGGGTTCGTCTATGCAGAACGCCTATTCGAGTGCTTGCCGTCTTTGCCTTCTTCGGCTCCGCGGAAAAGAGCACCAAAACCGACGACGGACTGAGAACTGTCCAACAAGCAAACAGGCGCCTGGCTCCGTTGTAGTGTTTGCCCGCAAGGTGACTCCGGCAATACGCGGTGCCGGGTATGGGTTTTCAGGTCGGCAATCCAGCGATGCGCCACCCACACGTCTTCTTCGGGGTGGTTGTTGTCCACGCAGTTGCAGTATTTGTAGCTAACGTGCGCATCAGTGTGCGACAGCAGGATGCGCGCCATCGTCATGTGGAAGCGATGGGCTTGGAGATCGGCTGGGCCTTTGGGGCGCGGCAAGGTCAGCCCTAAGCAGCGCTGGTCATTGAATTCACTCCAGTCGGGGCCAACGACTTGTCCCGCGCGTTCCAGCATCTTGCGCGACTGTTAGTTCTTTCCATTGACCAAGGCAACGGCGACCGTACCCTTCGGGTACTCTAGCTTCTCCGCGAGCAGGTTCATCCAGCGCACCAGCTTGTTCAGCGTCTCATCGTTGGCAATTGCGCGTAGAGGTGGTACAGCAGGTCGTGGAGATAGATGTAGGTCTGCCGGCGTCCTTGCTCGTGGCTCCGCGTGGTTGTGGTCAGTACCCGCTGTGCCCACTCAGGCGTGAGTTCGTCCAGCATCATCTCCGTGATGTCGATGGAGATCAACGGAAATCCGAGCGACTTCCCGATCAGCGCCTTGCGGCCGTCGAAGGCGTGGCTGAGTTCGATTTCAACGCCGCCAAGCACCATCGGCTCGACCTGAACCGGCGGCCCGAGCACGGCAACGTCGAGCCGGAATTTGCTGCCGAATGGCGTCTCCAGAGGATGCTCGGTTGCCACCCGGTCGGCACCCAGCAACAAGTTGCCTTCCAGCGCATAGTCCGACGCATCCGTATCTTTGAACGCCCACGGCATCGCAAGCCCGGCATTCAAGCGTCGGGAGAGTTCGGCAGCGACAAGTTCTTTCGCCTGTCGGTGTTCGGGGCTTTCCTGCACAGCGCGCCACCGGCTGGCTTCTTCATCGTCGAAGTGCGCTTTCGGATTAAAGGTGTGTTGGGCAGGAAGCACGCGGAAGTGGGATCTCCGACGCAACTTCCCGCTCTCAAAGGAGGGGCTGACCCATGTCACCATCTGCCGTGATGCGCCGGGAGACACCAGGGGCCACAGCTTGCGTGCATGTTCCCGGCTGCGAACGTCACGCGCGGCAATCGTAGTCTGGAAAATCCCTTTCCGAGAGAAGACTACGATCGCCTCGTCCATTCTTGTCTTTCCCTTATGGCGATACGGCCGCTAATTTCGTGGTGCCATCCAGCTTGCGGTGAATCAGCGATACCAGCGTCAGGATGTCCAGTGAATCCTGTTCGGACATGGGCTAATTCGCCTTGGGCGCATGAGTCAGCGGATTGCGCACGGCGCCGAACAGGCCGATCAGCAGGTTGGCAAAGCCTTTTTGCTCGCTCTTCTCGGACTCGGTGGTGAGCGGTCCCTAGGATGAATAAAGCGCCAAACGGCGCTTTATTCATTATCAAAATGCACTTAATCTGATGACCCTTAAAAATGCCTGTTCATTGATCTGACTTTTCCCCGTCACATATAGTTCATAGAATTTACGACTCGCATGGACCATGCAACCCAAGTCAATGAGTTGATTTAAAGCATGCTTTTCATCCCTAAGGTTTCAGACAATTTAAGCAACCTGTTGATTAATTTTGATCTCATCCAATTCTTTTACCAATTTAGCTAAGTTCTGCTCTGGATCCAGCCACCAATCAACTGTCCACACTGATAATACCTGCCAGCCTAACCCATTTAATACTGTTGGTCTGAGCTGATCACGGTCTCTTGCTGTAGCTGCTTTAGCGTAGTTTTCACCATCTACTATAATACCTGCAAGATAACTACCTGAATTCAAATTATCCTTAATTGCTATATCTACACAACTATCTCCCTGACCTATACCAAGGTCCACACTCCAGCCTTGTTCTTGCAACTTAGTTTGTAGGTACTGTAGGAATTCTTTTTTAGCCTGCTGTTTACTTTGGTCAGCATAATTTAAATGCAACTGACCACTACGAGCAAAAACTAAGAAGTCTTTTAAATCCCTTACACCCTCACTATTAGTGCGTGCCAAATTAATTTCTTCAGGACTCAAAGCAGAGAAAACATGTAATCCTTGACGAGCGCGAGTAATTGCTACATTTAGACGGCGCTGACCACCTTGACGATTAAGCGCGCCAAAGTTCATAGATAATCGACCATCACGGTCTTCTGCGTAAGTAATTGAGAAAACGATAATATCACGTTCATCTCCTTGCACATTTTCTAAATTCTTAACAAATAAAGGTTCAATGCCTGACTTACTCAATGTCTCTAACTCAGGGTGATTAGCCAATTCATTATCCAGCAAATCTTCAATCAACTTCTGCTGAGTCATATTGAAAGTGACCACACCTAAAGTCAAAGGATTCTCTTGCCCTAACTGTGACTGTAAATGCTGAATAATAAATTCAACAATTGCCTTTGCTTCATTACTATTGGTACGTGTATCACCTTTGTCGTATACACCCTCAACCACATGTAGTTTTACAGCTGTATCCTTAGCAACAGGTGCAGGGAAAGTAAATAAACCACCTTTGTAGTATTTCTGATTACTAAATTGAATGAGACTTTCATAACGACTACGGTAATGCCAATTCAAAGCTAATTCTGGTAACTGAGCAGCAAGACATTCATCCAAAATACTCTCCAGATCTTCAGTCACCTCCTCATCAACCTCTTCTTCAGAATCGCCTTTACCGAAGAAACTGGTTGGTGGCATTTGTTTATTGTCACCCACCACGATTGACTGTTTACCTCTCGCTAATGCACCAATTGCATCCCATACAGGAATCTGTGATGCTTCATCAAAAATTACTACATCAAATTTTGCTTCTGTGTCCAGATATTGGGCAACTGATAATGGACTCATTAATAAACATGGTTTCAAGCCAACTAAAACATCAGGAATTTGACGCATCAACTCTCGTACAGGAATATGACGGCGTTTCTTACCCAACTCTTTGTTAAGAACAGTCCATTGCCCTTTGTAGTGGTTTTGTTCTATAAAAATATTATTCCAACGGTGAATAATTTCCTGACTTGCAGAAAGTTGGTGTTCTTTATCCTGCTGGGCAAAGGACATTATTTTCTGTTCATGTTGTTGGCTGTTAAATTGGTTTAACTCTGGATGCTGACTAAATTGATGCGTAATCCAGTGTCTCGCTAAATTAATATTCAGGCGTTTTAGGGCATCATCCACATTCAATGGGGCATTCAAAAGCTCAAATGCCAATGGTTTTAACCCATGTTGAATCAACTGGCTCTTTATAGCCTGCCAATTTAACCAATGTCTCCAAGATGAACTGTGTTGCTGCAACTGCTGTTGTCTTTCGATAATTTTATTAAAATCAATATCTGAATATGAGGTAATCGCAGTATCACTCTTCAGGACATGATCATTCAGCAATTGCCTAAACGTATTCTCCACCTGAGCGATATTCTGTGTCAGCTCATCCAAAGTATGATTTTTACTAAACTCTACAGCTTTTAATAAAGTTGCTTGATCAGTAATTGACAACGCAACTATCTGCTTAATTTCTTGCCACTGATTGTGAATAGCTTCAAAACTTTGCCATGCGCTATCTTCACCCTGCCAATAAGAACCAAGCTTACTCGCTAACAGTTTTTCACATTCAGTAAATTGTAATTGTTGGCTTTGGATATGCTGCAAGATTGGTAAGTCATGGGCAACTGCCAAAGCTGTTGGGCGTTGAGTTGAGTCTTGATAAGTTTTGACTAAGTTTCTCAGCTGGAATTTAGCAAACCATGAAAATGGGAACATTTTTGATTCTGCTTCACGCCATTTAAAGCCAATTTGACTTAAATCTGCTTGATAAATTTGAGATTGGTATTTCCCTACTAATGAAGAACGCTGTTGCTTAAGATCTTGCGTTAAGTGTTTTGTCTGGGTAATGGTTTTTAAATCGATATCTTTAATCGCATTTAAGAGTTTTAAATCTGTTTGCTGAACCAGATTAGATATTGCTTTAAAAATCGCAACATCCTGATTAACCTGACTCAGATTCTGCTTTTCACTGAATCCAAAAACCTGTTGCCAAGCAGAAATAGACTTTTGTAATTGTTGTATCTGACCTACAAGTTGGTCCTGTAATAGTTGATATTGCTCCTGCCATGCCAGATTCCAGATAGGTTCGGACAAGCCCTCCGCAAATCCATCCAATACGTCTTTAGCATTTTCATTTACTAGCTGACGCAAGCTTACTGCTTGTGTCACCGTCTTATTCAGCAACTCACGCTTTTCTGATGTTAGTGTTGAAATTTCAATCTCAGGAAAACGTAGATGTGGTGTATCCCGATAACAAAGTTCATCACTCATTGCGGCATACAGACTCCAACCGATCGCATGTACGGTATGGAGATTATTTACATGCTGATTCAGTTCATCACGAGACTGGATTAATTTGTCCGACAACTTTTGCCATTCTGTTGTCTTTAGCTGAGCACTTAGAAAATATGGGTCATTGTTCTTCTGTGCTCTTTCCCGCAGTTGATCCAAAACCTGCATTTTCTGCGCTTTGGAAGAATGTAACTGCAAGCACAACTCACTCAAGCCAATCTGTGTCAAACGACGATAGACAACCTCTAAAGCTGCCATCTTTTCAGAAACGAACAACACAGATTTACCATCTGCTAGACACTGTGAAATCATATTTGTAATGGTCTGGGACTTACCTGTCCCAGGAGGGCCAGAAAGTACAAAAGTACGTCCTAATGCGGCGGACATAACTGCTGCTAACTGTGACGAGTCAGATGATAACGGTGTAAATAATTGTTGAGGTTGATATCGTTGGTCTAGTTGAGCGGGTTGCGGAAAATCATCCTGTTTAATGAATGGTTCTCGTGGTGATTCAATCAGATGATTTACTACAGATTGATTTTTAAGTTGATCCATTCGTGTAGACAAATCAAGCCACATTAAATATTTTGAAAATGAGAACTGACCAATGGCAGCCTCAGCTTTAACTTCCCATCCTGGTATATTCACAATAGCCTTACGCACAATATGTAAGACTTGGTTAACATCTATCCCAGAATCATCTGCCGGCAAAGGGTTTAAACCCGAAATATCTAGTTCAAAATCCTGTCTTAATAATTGTAATAAAGTTGAATTAAAGCGAGGCTCATCATCATACATATACAGGCGATAACCTGTTTTAGCGGTCTCGCGGGTGATCTGCACAGGAATAAGTAGTAGTGGCGCTTTAAAAGTGCGTTTTGAACGCTCTGACTCTTTCCATTCCAGAAAGCCAATAGCAAGAAATAGTGTATTCGCTCCTCCCTCTTCTAAAGCAGTACGTGAGGCACGGTAAACCTCAATTAGGCGCTTTTCCAGTAAGGGTGTATCAAGTGGACTAAACAATAGTTTTCTGGACAGGCTATCATCAACATATTGATTGATATGTTGGCTTTCATTGTCACGCTGGACATCTTTTAGCGAGATGCTATCAATCCCCTTAAATAAGAAACCCTCTTGGTTCGCCAATGCATCTTCAAGTTTCCCCAGTGTTAACTCAGAACATTGTAAGGGTATGCTGTAACGATTGTCCTTAAAGTTTAAGAGCTTGTTACGGAGACTTAGATCAAGCAAACGGCGCAACCAGCGGTCAACCCGCGTGGCTTTACTTTCTACAGGACGTTCAACATCATATACAGGAATAGATGCAGGCGCCCATTCAATTTCTGTTTCATCCAGATGATTTTTCTTATCCTGATATGAGGAAATTGGTTTAATGCCACGCAACCGGGACTGGCGAACATCAATCGCAAGATAGAACTTATGCTGGCGGGATTCATCTTTAATGTACTGTTTTGCTGTTTCAAGTGCGGATGCAAACTTTACTTGTTGTGTGAGCAGCGTTGTTTCTATAAAAACAACTTCACCCAAATCATAACGCTTTCTTAATGCTTGAATATCATCAATGATCAAGTCAACATTTGGCGTCTCATTTAACCAAACCCCAAGATACGAATGTCCTTCTTCAATAATAAGTAAAGTATCTAAGCCTATTTGTTCAGCCAAGGCACTTAAAAGTATTGTCGTGTCTAAACAACATGCTAACTTCTCGTCAAAAATCTGCTTTGCCAAACGTATTCTTTGGCCCGATTTAACAAAGCTTGCTGGGTTAACAATATAATGAATATCTTGTTGTAATAAAGACTCCCATAAGGCATTCAGTTGAGATAGCACAGAATCTCTATCTCGCTCTTGATAACCACTTAATGAACCTAGTTCTTTTGCTTTTAAAATTTCACTGGCCTTAACCAAAATTGGGCTGAGTGCTGAAGCATTGGGTTGTGAAAAACTCGCCAATAATTCTATGGGTTGGCGTTCCCCACCCCAAGTATCAATGGTTAATAAATCAATCTCTGCCCGCTGCTCTGCCAGTATCTCTTCCTTTTCATTCAACCAAAGGATTTCAATACTGCCTTTAAGATTCTCAGGTAACTCCTGCAATAGTTTGATATCAAAAACTAATTTTGGCTTATCAAGAGCCAAGAATTGATTGCCTTCCAAGTTCGCAATATTGATAGTGTGTTCTTTGAAATAATCAGGATTAGAACGAATAACGATTCGAGAACCAGAAATCGTTTCAGTTGAAGAGATTAGGATTTGTCGAATCAGAGGAACTGAATTTTGCTGTAAAACAAAATTCAAAGCTGAAGCACAATCAACCTGCAATGAATATTTTGGATCAAGTTGTTGGTTATTTTCATCTTCTAGCATTATTATCCCCTTTGCAATTTAATCAAACCGAATTAATGGCATGCTTAAAATGCTAAAATCACAATTTTAAATAGTTGATATCTTGTTTTAAAATTATACGAATAACAATAGTTCTCTTACACAAATCATTTCTTTCTCAATTCTATATTGTAAATTCCAACAATTAAAAGAAATCCCATACGCAGTCTTTTACCTCGATTTCGGTAACGCTCGGCTTTGTTGCCCAAAGATTTGAAGATTAAATTTGCCCAAGCTGCCTCAGAATAAGCTTAATTTGATCCCTGTTTATCTTGTGGTTGAGCTTACCCTATCGATATGTTTCCTCGATTGATCAAGGATTTATTGTAAGAGCACCAATTCGTTGTACGGTAGACTTAAGGTATAGGCTTGAGCAAAAAAGCCGTTTACTTATGACCAAAGAAATTTTTAAACAATACCTTTTAGTTAGCTTAGGCTATTTAATCCAAAGCTCATCTTCCTGCATGATTTTTAACATTAGATTAAATAAAACCAGAACTGTCACATTTTTATTAGAGTCTATTCTTTGAAAACTGAATTGAACTCTTCGCTCAGGTGCATTCATATTAACTGGATAATTTTGTATACCTAAATTTAGCTCTTCTCCTAATATTGGCTTCATTCCAGCAATAAAACTTCTAATTCGTTGCTCATCGTCTTGATCTCGACATACAAAATGCAAAAAATTCTTACGTAACTTACCAAAGTGTAATAATATTTTTAGAGCATCAATCTTGTTCTTTCTTTGATATATGTCAGGCCTATTCTCTTCTTGATCGTACAAATCAAGGAAGGTATTGCGTTCATTAGAACGAGACAATTTCCTGGCTTTATTGTGAAGATCCTCAAACCAACCTTCATCTATAATCTCTCCCTCAATATTTTCAACTTTTAAGTTAAATTTTTGGGGGCTCATCCATTTAGTGCACATCAATTGACATCGCTGCAGCCATACTTGAGCTTGGGGATCTTTGCTACGGGCATCTCTAAAATTTATCAAACGTTGATAAGGTGTCAGAGTACTATTCTCGATACTAAACTTCTTCTCTTGTTGGCCAACCATTGTGAATGGCTGTGTTTGCTGATGATAAGAATCAAACCATTTCTGCTGCTGAGTATAACGATTTAAGTTTATGTACTCTGTACTTGACTTCACTGGACCAAAACACTGTTCTAATACTTTTTTTGAAATGATACACGGCAAATTATAAATTCGATCGACTGCTAATAAATCCAAAACATGAAGGTAATTTGAAGCCGTCTGTTCAATACTGCTATGCCCGATCCATGCTGCAAGCACCTGCCACTTATGTTGGATGATTTCTTCATCAGCCCGTGCTTTTACACCGAACAATAAATCCCGCATCTTTTTTGCTTTTCCCCAACCGCAATCAGTATACGTATGGACCATTTCTTTTGACCCAAGCAACGTTATTGCGAGATAGTTCGCTGCACTATGACGCAGTGTGTGAAAACTAAATCCATGGTGTATACCTAATATTCGATTAAACAAATCTACTGTAATTTTACTAATACAATGATCAGTTAATACACGTTGATTCACACTAAAAAGTAGGTCATCTTGATAATCAGTCATATACTGCTTATATCGATGTTGGATGTAATGTTGTACTACTAAAAATTCATGATCTGACAAGGCAATTTTCAAGGGTATTTGACGATTTGCGCTTTGCGACTTCAAACGTCGATATGAATTGTCTCGGATATGAAGCGTTATATTATTAAAAATTGAACTTTTACCATCCTTAAAGAGTAATTCTGGGCAGATAACATCTTGTATTTTAAGACAACGGACTTCATTTAATCGAAGTCCAGTTCTATAACTCAATAAATACATCAACTTTAAACAACTTAGATGATCCCCCCATTCTGATGCCGTAGGTTCTTGGCTTAAGCTTTCTAATTGTTCCAGCAGCTTGCCAAATAACGAAGGACTCACTAAGCGTGCATTGCAAATTTGTAAATGTTTAAAATTTGAATTCTGTAATACCAATACCTCTGGCGCATCATAGTGCTCTTGGCAAAATTTATGAAAATCTTTCAGACGCCCAAAACGGTATTGTGCGGTTTGATGCATTTTCTTAGAGGTTTTTCCTTTCACTGATTCACGTTGAGTTGCTTTTTCATCACGCTCACTACTGTAGTTCAAGAGCTGCCGATACAAATCTTCATAATCATCACTAGATTGTTGCTTTAAATCTAATTTATTGAGCCAAATTTCAAATATAAATTCTTTACCAAAAGATCCTAAATAGCTTTCAATGGTTGATAATTGAAGTCCTTTATTTTTCAAATGTAATAACCATTGAATTAAGCGTAGTTGCGCCTCGATTAAAAATAGTTCATCAGTATTAGCATCATGCATCTTCTGCTCTAGAGCACTCTGGGTTTCTTTCCAATGACGAATCGTACGCTCTTCTCTGTTCTTCTTTTTATCTAAACGTTCAACTTTTTTAGCTCTACTCTTTTTTTGATCAAACAACATCAACTCGTACGGAATCGTTTGTAATTTACGATGAACTGTAGGAACTTCAATATGTAACTGCTCTTGCTCAAATTGAATAGTTTGATTGACTGGTTCAACGACTTGATCACGCTTGTGACTCCACAGCAAGCTTGATTCAGATGGTCTTAAAGAAACAGTATGAATCTCTTGTTGTAGTACATTACTCAAAAAAACATCTAAACTAAGTTTGGGATTAAATTCAAGTACCATCTGCACATCATTAAATGCACGAAATCCACGGCGTTTAATTTGATATTTTAGATCGCTCAAACTTTTTTTCGAACCAATTTTGCTTAGGCTTTCCAAAATACAGGCTTGTATAGATACTTGCAGACGATATACTTTATGAGTCTCTTTCAATTTTTTCAAATATTGCAAAATTAACTGAGCATATGGATTTAAAAAGACATGCCTCCACTGGTATAACTTTCTCTGTTCTACGTCATTACCATATTGGGAGTTTTCAACACGATAATGCAATAACAATGGATTCGTGATCCTTTTGTAGCCGGAATGATATAAATGTAAACAATTCAAATCTGTATCAAGTTCTATGGCATCCTGCAATTGCTTCTGGATGGCAATCAGATGCTGTTCGTCTGAACAGCCTGAAATATAGATCAAACTTAAGCATAAATTCCCCCATAAACTTTGAGAATCATCCCAATATTCAAGTGATTCTTTCCAATATTGTTTCAACTCATTAAGTACCTGAGCATGTAACTGCCCCTGTTTTAACCGGGACTCCGTACTTTCAATTTTTCGAGGAAGCACAATACGCTTTGTATTTGGAATTAGCTTTATTTTGTATGGTTTTCCATTTAGCTGTGTAAGGTTGAATTGCTTCCTTCTTTTCTTAAATTCATTTTCAGTAAATTGCATCAGCTTGGATTGTTCAGCTCGGCTCAATTTACGACTCAAATATTCAACTCCATCTTTAAGATCATGCCATTTTTCCTTGACCTGCTGATCAATTTTTTGCTGCATATCTTGTGGCAGTACTTCAGGTGAAAAAGGCTGTCTATCTAGCCACTTCTGCACCAAATTCCCCATATCAACAAATAGTTTATCTAGTCGCGGTTTTATTAGTTCTTCAAATTCTTGCATACAACTATTTTCGCTCTAAGTGTTGAATTGATAGAGATTTAATATTCTCTAGAAGCTGCTGACGTACTTGTTGCACATATACATTCGGAATAACGGAAGAATGAGGATGAAACGCCTCGCGGTCGCGTTGGTCATGACCATAAAGGGCCTGAATTAAATTAAATGCTAATGATGGTTTACCCTCTTGCTGCTCATGCATCAAAAAATTCATATCAAAATGGCGTAACCAATTTGAATACATATTTCTGGGAAAAATCTCTCGCATATAGGCATTTACCCAGCTCCTTGATAACGGGATTAACTTAATTTTTTTACTCTGCCACTCTTTGACAGTCATCGGAAGGCTCTCGTTACTAACTAGGACCATTCCAAAAAGATCATTTATAGTAATTTTCTTCTTTACAAAGACTTGTCTAAAAAATAAACCGTATGCTTCAATAATTTGTTCTAAAAAAGTAGTGTAATTTTGCAATGCTTTGATGAAAAAATCAGATAATGGGATAAAGCGACCATCCTTTCTTGCCTTACTATTTTTCTTATCATTCACATATAAAAGCTTGAGTTCAAAACAGTAATCATCCAATTGACCCAACAGACTTTCTTTAGGTCGATTTGTTAAACACAACAAACTAACATGCCACATCCAGCAGGCATATGCATTCAGTTGATTAATGATATGTTTATGTTTTTGAATATTCTCTTCACAGTGCTTATGTAAGTAATTAAATTGCTCTTGTACGAAATTTGGTGCAAGTGCAAGTTGGCTCCCTATCCGACCTATAGATAAAGCAGATCTAATTTTAAATTTTTGTTGCAATATATTAAGTTCTGCTGTGTCTTCATCAAATTGAGCAGAATGCGGTGTAAGCACTGTTTCTAAATAGCAAAGATATGTAGTATCCAGTTGAGCCTTTGGAAGCCCGCCATAAAAAATACCGGGCATATGATGCTGACTATCCCGGCCCGCGATCACATGTGCAAGATATTCATTAAATGTTTCATAACATATATGAAAATATAATTGTGCTTGAAGTTTTTCAACGGTGATCAAACCTACAAACTGATTATCAAGCCATTTCTTAAGCTTGGTATTAATATAAGCTGAAGATATAGATGGATTATCTCCTTGCTCGATGTAGTCAAACCATGCCGCAGGTAGATGTAGTTGATGCGACATCTCTTCATTCCATCGCACATGATTAAGACGCTGTATTTTCTGCTCTGAAATTTTTAAATCTAAATTGAGTAAATATTCCCGTCGTTTTCGTGAACCTTTTTGGATCAAAATTCCATCTTGAATAAGCTCGTTAAAATTCATCAGTGCAACGGGTGATAATCCTGTCAACAGTGATAATAAACATGCAGCAGCTATTGCAGCATCTTTCCAGTTTCCAAATAATTCGGCTCTTAGTACATATACAACTTGCTTCAGTACGTCCGGCGCTAAATAATGAGGATTTGTAATAAATGGAGCATGCCGGCGTTGGCGATGACGCGTGTAATGCGCAACATAATCACTAATTATATGATTAAATTGTTTAGTCTTTTCATCTTCTGAATATAACTCTACTTCAGCGTCTGCAAGCTCAATTTCACCATCTTCATCTTTGTGAAGAGAGGCATCATGAAAACTGATTTTTGCGTTATATCCGACATCTTCTTGCTTACCTGATTTTATTTCACGAAATATTCTGACTTCGTTTTTAGTTGGCCATTGTAAAGCTTTCCGTTCTTTTGACTTACGTTGACGAAGAACAACACTACGATCATCTAGTCGTATAAATATGATCAATAGTGCCGATAAATATTCAATTACTTTTATTTCTTGAAAATCATTAATATTAAAAAGTTGATTACGATCCTCGTTTTTCAAGCTACGTTCGTACATGACATAACGATTTAATAGCTTACTGCATTCTTCAAATAATTCAGCATTACTAGAATGCAGCACATATCGTGATACATAACGCAAGAGATCACAGACCTGTTTTTTCTTATTCTCACCTTTAGGAATTTTTGAAAAATCTTGGTAATGTCGATAAGTTAAAAAACTTGCTTGCAGAATCAGATAACGTTGAGACGTTAAATTTTGCGTATTACTAGTATCAGGAGATGCAAAATAACTTAAACAAGCTAGCAAATAATAATTACCAATTTGCCTCGTACTAGATATATAGCCGTATATCTGTTGCGCCTTCTCATATAGCGCATGAACTTTTTCATACAAATCATCTGATAGATCGAGAAATTGTGTATTCACAACTTCATCACGTAGCAGACAATAATCTTGTTGAAATTCTTCTGCTAACTCTAAAAATCGCTTTTCTCGTTCAGTCATTTGCATATTCATTTTCAATTAAATTTTTATCGAGTTGTATGTGTAAAATTCATTTAAATCCGCACAATTTGGTATGAGTTGATCTTTTATTGAATTTTTTGTCAGCTTAAAAAATCGAGCAAAAAATTTAGCATCCAGCTCTTTCTGAGCTTTCCTTTCAAAGCACAAGTGTTGCTGTGATTTTTCGATAAAATCATCAAGATTATGTATCAACTGTAAGATTGCAACATAATTAGAATGCACACGTAAGCCAGGCTCCGTTTGCATCAATAGCAAGATTTTTTGCCAAATTTTGACGTAGATTGCTTTGAACTTTGCTTGTACTACGGCTTTCTGACTCTGTTTAATCTTTTTGATTTTCAGTAATTCTGAGTTGATTTTTACTATCTCAAGTTGAACATTTTTTCGACCAAAGCAAAAGGGCATGATAAATTGCCCCATAAAAATCTCTATATTTTTTACTAAATAGTCAAATTTTAACATTTTTATCGATATAAAAAATGAGCATATCTTTGTATATTAAAATTCATTTAATTTATCAACTAAATTTTCTCAAAATTACAATTATCAACAAATACATATGGTTTACTTATCATGGGTGGTCTAAATTTTAAAAATTCTTCCACTTTTTTTTAGTTTTCTGTTATTACATGAAACAATACCGTTGTATTACATTTTGAAATGCTGTGTATGCAGCATTGATCAAAAAGATTCTCTGCTATACTTACTTCACGTGTAGCATCAATGGAGTTTCGAAATGCTCAGAACCACTGAACAGAAAAAAAAATATATTCAAGCGACACGTGCGCAAAACTATCAAGCCAGCCTAAAGCTTGAAGGCATTACAACGACAGCTCAAACAACTCAACAAAGTAAAGCTGAAATCTTGCAAAAATATAAGAAGTATTCGCAACCCGAAACTTAGTCAGGTGCATGTATGGATAAATATGGGGAAATGGGTGACAGCCTGTATTGTTACCCTGGCACAAATATCCTAAAGAACAAACTCAATATTCATGATGAACAAATTTTAGAACAAGCTGAACTAGAACTGTCTGGATTGGCAAGTAACTTAATTGAATATGCTGAACCACCTTACGACTTACAATACTTAAAATCAATTCATGCGCAGCTCTTTGGCGACTTATACGACTGGGCAGGAAAGTTAAGACAAATCGATATTTCCAAAGGTGACACCCGTTTTTGTAATTTTTCCCGTATTGAAATTGAAACCAATAAACTACTCAAACCGCTTCAAGAAAAAAAATACTTTCAAGGCTTAGCACCACAACAACTGATTCCTCAACTTGCCGACTTGTATTGTGAGCTTAATGTCATACACCCATTCCGTGAAGGTAATGGACGTACACAACGGATTTTCTTTGAGCATCTGATTGCTCATTGTGGTTATGGTATTGATTGGTCTCGCATTGACTCTCAACAACAATGGATTCAAGCCAATATTGAAGGTTTTTATGGTAATTTAAATCCATTAATTAAGATTTTTGAAATATGCTTTATTCAAAATACCTAAAATTTAAGTAGTCGAAGCCCACAATCCTTAATGAGCCATCATCTTTGCTTCAATCCACTGATTAATTTCCCAAATAAACCAACAATCACGATTCTTAGAAATCTTAATACTCTTCGGGTAATTTAGGATCGTAATATTCAGATTACTTATCCAGAATTGAATAGATCGTTAACTTAGATAGACTTTTAAGCAATGTAACTTGCCGCATGTTTATCAACATATGTCTCAAAAAAGTCTGCCCATACATAGATTTATGGCGTTTAGTGCTTAAATTTCAGATTAATCTTCGTCTGATGACCTGAATGGATGTTACAGATTACATGCAGGTGAATTACTCTGTGGCTGTATCATGGCTTTTGTGCAATCCAATCCATTTGATCCGAATGTTCTCTTTTGCAATAAAGCAGCCTCTTCTGCTTTTCCTGAACCAACGAACTATGTCATTGATTTGATTCAACCGACAACAGTGATGCTGAATCAAATCTCCAAAGAAGGGATTAAATGCAAGAAATGTGGTAAGAAAAAGATAGGGGATGGAAGTTATTATCCGTCTAATTGGAACCAGCCCATGAGTCGAGATCAGTTGAGTAAGAATCATTTTAAATGAATAAGAGAAGGATGGCTTACCTCACTTCTCCGAATAACAATGCTATGCTTTTCAACCAAGGTTATAAATTGGCAACTACATTTCATTCTTCTTCATGCTGGTCCTATAGCCTGTAGACAATTACTACATCATTTGCATTCAATGCTCAATACAGCCTGTCAGCAGAACCGCAGCGATACTTTTTTTCGTGCATACATGTAGTGTTTAAATCCATTCATTTTTCAATGATCCTCTGCCGTTTATCACATTTATGGTCGATCTTTAACCTTGTGAAAAATGCACATACCGATCCCTTCAAACTGTCAAATTTATGTATGCATGACATTTAAAGAAAATTATCTGATCAATTTTTTTAGGTAAAATTCATCAAGAAAAAGTTATTATTACTCATAACATCACCAATAACCACATAAAAACAATAATTTAATAAATTATTCTTCCAATTTTTTTATATTTAGTGTTATTACCTCTAAATCCATGTTTACCACCTTCTATTACATAAGTAATTTAGAAGTATCCACGATATAAATTGCTTGCCCTCACACCTCTCCCCTCTCACGCCCAAAAAATTTATACTGAAAGGCAGATTAAGCCCGTTCGAGTTACATATAGCCGCATGCTATATTGAAAGCATTAAGAAAATATCCTCAATATTTATAGGATTTTTAAAGTATGAACTAATTTTCGAAGAACCCTTTCTAAGTAATGTGACCTATTAGGAAAAATGAAAATACTGAAATCTCCGTATCAACAATCAGTCAAAGTACATCCTGATGATTTTCTGTAACCGATACCCAAGGACTATACCTACCCTTCTGATGTGCTGTGCAACAAAGCCCTCCTTAGCCACACTATAGCTATAGATTAATTCCATTATTTTGTGATTTAATTAAATTATTCATTCTTAAGACCCAATTTAATGGATTTATATTTCACTAAACCAGAAGAAGTTGTGACTCTTTTAGGTGAGCGTTTACGTAAGCAACGACTCTTTCTGGAGATGTCTCAAGCTGAGGTAGCAGCACGCGCTGGTGTCGGCGTGAATACAGTTTCGAATCTTGAAGCGGGACGAAATGTATCTGTTGAAAATTTAGTCCGTATTGCAATGGTCTTGGGTCGATTAAACGAACTTCAGGAACTATTTAAACCTCAGCTTAACAGTGTGAATGACATTCTTCGCTATGAGAGTCAAAGTAAGCGCCACCGTATTAAGAGGAAGGGATAATGCTCAATAGACTTAATGTTTATTACAACGGTTGGGGCGAATCATGGTTATGGGGAACGCTGATTAGTTCAACAGCCACGACAGGTAGACCCACCATTGCTTTTGAATATAGTCCAGAAGCAATACAGCAAGGTGTTGAGCTCTCTTCTTACTTGCTGCCTTTAAAAGGTCTACCATTCAGACAAGGTTTTCCTACTCATCAAATGGGACTCCCAGGTCCAGTCTATGACGCTTTACCAGATGGTTGGGGCATGATGTTGATGGATCGATATTTCAAAAAAATTGGCTTAAATTCAGCACGAATTGGACCTTTGGAGCATCTGACCTATATTAGTAGTCACGCAATGGGTGCCCTCTCCTTTGAACCTTGTGTTGCTGACATGCAAACCTCAGAAAATATCCCTTTACAACAACTGGCCCAGGAAGTTCAAGAAGTACTCAAAGGTGAAGGTGGTGAATTTCTACAGCATTTATTGGTCATGGGTGGCTCCCCTCAAGGTGCCAGACCAAAAGCGTTGGTTTACCGAGATCCTGTCAATTTAGAGTTTTCGACTCAAGATTCTGATCAACATGAAGCCTGGCTGATTAAGTTTCCTGCTCAGCAAGAGCATCCTGAAGTCTGCGCCATTGAAGCCGTCTATGCAGAATCTTTGCGACTTTGTGCAATTGAGACTCCAGATACCCATTTCTTTAATTTGCCCAATGGTTTAACGGCTTTTGCTTCTAAACGATTCGATCGTCAAAATGGTATGCGGATTCCAATGCAGAGTTTGGCTGCATATACAGGAGCAGACTATAAAGTTCCAGGTAGCCTAGACTATCGCAATTTTCTCCGGGCAACCTTGATGTGTACGCAAGATGTACGAGAAAGATTGCATGCTTTTAAACGTGCTGTGTTTAATGTGCTTTTCAATAATCGGGATGACCATACTAAGAACTTTTCATTTCTCATGGAGAAAAATGGTCAATGGAAATTGGCTCCAGCCTATGATGTGACCTTCTGCGAGGGTCCAGGTGGTTATCATCAAATGGACATTATGGGAGAAGCGCTCAATATTTCCCGAAATGACATACATAAACTCGGTACTTCAGAAGCTAATCTGACTACTCTAGAAGTCGATGAGATCATCTTGACCATGCGTGAAATTGCACTTCAATTTAGTCAAATTGCGCAGCGCCTGTATCCCCATCAAATTCGAGAATCTACCCTACAGATGATTCAATCACGGATTCAACAGAATATTGATTTTTTAACTGAAACCTAAGCGTAAATATAAACTAAGCGCCAACCATCAACTGCAAATAGACTTTGATATAGTTAGTCGCTACATAATCTGTAGAACCTGTGAATTAGCTCTCTTTATAATCACGAATATTAGATGGATCACCGCCAAGATATATTCTGCAAACGTGAAATCACTACATCCAGATCGAAAATCACTAAGAAAAAACTGTCACCAAAAAAAGGTCTGCACTATGGATAGATGCAGACCAAACTCTGGATAACTACCAGCACGAGAAATATGTCGCAATTTTGCATAGACATGAATTTGATAAAATCAGCCCAGAAAGCCAGAAATTCATAAAAACTATTTCATCAATCCCCTATAACTTAATCACGTTCATGGTCGATCTTAAATCTTGTGAAAAGTACTCATGCTGACCTAACCAAACTGTAAAACTCATGTATTCATAGCCTTTAAATGAATCTTTCAATCGGTATATTTAAGGTAAAAACTAGTAATCAGAAGTTATTATCACCCCCATATAAAACAAGGATCAACTTAAAAACAATAACTTAGTAAATTATTCTTCCATTTTTTTTATATTTAGTGTTATCTCATTCACTTGGCTCTGAAAGTTTCTCGCACTGAGTTTATATGCGGACCAATTCGTTGTACGGTAGATTTTAGTTGCTGGCTTCTTCATTCGGAAATTATATTGCTGAATCAGACCTTACAAACAGCTTTGTGCAACAAAGCCGTCTTTAAGTACTTTTTTTAAAGGAAAAATCATCGACTTAAATCTATATTTCCAACAGTGCCACTTTTATCGCTTTAGCACCTCAACTTATTTAAGTGGCGTAACTTACATAACTTATGCATCCCATTTAAGTGACCTCAGTTATAGTATTCCGTGTCAGGAATTTGTCCACTTATTCCAATGATGATGAGAACTGCAGCATTGACTTAGATCGCCAGTGCTCAGTACTGACCATCATGTAGCTTTTATCGCTTTAGCGCCTTAACTTATTTAAGTGGCGTAACTTACACAACTTATGCATCCTATTTTGGTGACCTCAGTTATAGTATTCCGTGTCAGGAATCTGTCTACTTATCAGCGTCCGCGGAACTGCAGGATTTCTGCTTTGTTGTTCGCAACGA
>NZ_JAMFKZ010000023.1:0-40861 GCF_023488045.1 Acinetobacter sp. ANC5681 | reverse complement strand
TTCTGTTTCTTGCTCATGGTAAACTCCTAATGAGTATGTATAGTTTACCAAGTTAAACCCTCCTGTTTTTTAAGCACACATCATAATGACTGCATGCGCATCTCGATCTAAAAAGATTTGTCGGCTCGGAATATCAATATGCTTTTGTCGTCTACAGAGGGTGGAGTAATCTGGTGCTGTCCAATTCAAACATTAGTTGTACGGTAGGTTTTAGTCACAGGCTTCTTCATGTAGAAATTATATTGCTGAAGAAGCCTTCAAGAATAGCTTTGTGCAACAAAGCCTTCTAACATCAATAAAAATGACGATTAAGATTGAATTTTAAACTATATCTAAATATTCACTCTATGCTAGGCTTAAGAAAAAAGGATAAGCCTATGGATGCCATTGAAATAAAAGATTTCTCAGCTCTAACTGGGTATACAAATGCCATTTTAGCAATCGATGAGTGGCTTGAACACAAACCTTATTTCTATGTGATTAAGGATCAGTATTTGATTGATGAGGCTATTCGTGTTGAATATATCATTATTCAGTAATTTTGAATTTAGAGGAGCTTATAAATGACAAAAAACCGATTGTTTATAGACTTATCTATTATGTATTGTTGATCTGAAATTGGGGTTTTTGTTTCAAGTAATAGACATAATATTTTGATTTATTTGTTATCTTTAAATTTTTGCAAGATTTCAAATTATGAAGAAAATTCTATTTTTAGCTTTAGCACTTACTACATTAACAGCGTGTTCTTCAACACCCAGCAAGGATGTTACTCCACCTAAAATTGGTATGGCAAATCCTGCAAGCCAATACTGCGTTGAACAAGGAGGTCAGCTTGAGATTCGCAATAAGGCAAATGGTCAGGCTGGATATTGTAAATTGTCTAATGGGCAAGTGATTGAGGAATGGACATTTTTCCGTGCAAATCAAAGTAAATGTGTTGCTGATGAAGCACAAAAACTTGTAGGGCAGTCTGGTTTAACCGAACAGCAAATTAAGCAAAAAACCAAGTCCGAAATTGTGCGTAGTGTAGGACCAGATCAGCCCGTAACGATGGATTACCGTGAAAATCGAGTGACGGTAATGATTGATCCGCAATCTAAAAAAATTCTTAGCGCAAATTGTGGTTAATTGGTGAACTAGGTTCTTGCTTTCAAGTTGGTATCTACCAATTTGAAAGCTTTTCTCATCTAAATGAAAGATAGACCTTGATAAATCTACTTTTGTACCCATCAATTATAATATCGCAGTAATATTTTTCGTTTTGGCTTTAACCAAAAGTATAATCACTGTATTTATTTTCTAATTTTTGAGATAGACGAAACTTTGACATGAATCTACTTCTTATCGTAGTGTTTGGCGCAATTGCTGAGATATTAGTATGGATCGGCGTGGGCGACCTTGTTGGGAGTATGTGGTACGTATTCTTTTGGTTTGTTATAACTTTTTTCGTGGGTTTGAATCTCGTTCGTTCTAGTACATCTAATATTATGCCGCAATTGCAACAAATGCAGATGACAGGTAAACTTGGAGCTGATCCTGCTGTTACTAAAAAATTAGCAATTGCAATGTCGGGTTTCTTGTTAATGATTCCTGGTTTAATTTCTGATGTATTGGCTGTATTGGTTTTAATTCCTGCAGTTCAAACAGCGTTTAGAAATATGTTGATGAAAGCAATGGCAAAGCGTCAACAGGCGATGATGGATCAAATGATGGGTGGAATGGGTGGTAATGCTGCTGGTCAGAATCCATTTGCTGATCTCATGCGTCAAATGCAGGACATGCAGAATCAACAACAAGGTGGTGGTCAATATCGTGACTCAACCATTATTGATGGCGAAGCGAGAGAAGTTCAACCTGATCAAAAGAAAATTGAATTCAAAGATGTTAATTAGTCGTTGATACACTTAAAAAGCACATCCTAGTTGATGTGCTTTTTTATGCTTTAATTTTTACACTTTGCTCTTGTTTAGATTCTGTTTTATCTGGTGTTTGTTGTTCTTTGCTCTGAGGTTGATAGTGGGTAGGAGGGAGATTTGTTATTTCATTTTCAGATTGTTTATATGAACGACTTCGATTAGCTCGTTCACGAAATCCACCTTTATTGATCAATTGAGCCATAGTAATGTCATCTATGATTTGAAAGATATATTTTAACAAATTATGTGAAAGATCAAAATAATACTGAGCGTTAGTTGAATCTAGCTTTGTATATCTTCTTTAGAATGTATCCAAGAGAATTGTTAATTTGAATGAATTGCCTTTAAAACTAGATTGAATTCTGATTTTTTTTCTCATAGGATAAAAGTGTGACGAAAGAAATTGTTGTAAATAGTAAGTGGAAGGAAGAATGATGTTATACCAATATCATTGTGCATGTTGTGACAAGGTTGTCGCCTCAACAGATAAGCAGTGTCCTTACTGTGGTTCTCAACATATCCGAAGCCCTTATGGCTTATGGATGTTCTGTCTGGCTGCCTGCTTTGCGGTTGTGGTCATTGTGAAACTTGCACATTTATATTCCCAGCATCATCAAGAGGATCATCCTGTACAAAAGACATCATTGTTTGAAATCTTGAAACAGGACAATACCGACTCAAGCAAATAATGGAGGAGCATAAAAAAAGCTCGCTATCTATGAGCGAGCTTTTAGAATCAGGTAAGATGTTACAACCCAGCCGCATCTTTAAGAACTTCGACTTTATCTGTCTTTTCCCAAGTAAATGCAGTGTCTGAACCCTCACGACCAAAGTGGCCATAAGCAGCTGTCTGCTTATACATTGGCTGAATTAGGTTCAGCATACGAGTGATACCGTATGGACGTAAATCAAAGTGCTCACGAACCAATTGAATGATTAATTCGTTTGATACTTTACCTGTATTGAAAGTATTGATTGAAATCGAAGTCGGTTCAGCAACACCAATTGCATAACTGACTTGGATTTCACATTTATCCGCTAAACCGGCTGCAACAATATTTTTTGCAACATAACGACCTGCATAGGCCGCAGAACGGTCAACTTTTGATGGATCTTTACCAGAGAAAGCACCGCCACCATGACGTGCCATACCGCCATAAGTATCTACAATAATCTTACGACCAGTTAGACCACAGTCACCTACAGGACCACCAATCACAAACATACCTGTTGGATTGATATGGAATTTTGTACCCGCATGGAACATTTCAGCAGGAATAATCGGTTTTACGATTTCTTCAATCACAGCTTCTTTTAAGTTAGCTTGACTAATTTCAGGATCGTGCTGAGTTGAAAGTACCACAGCATCTAGACGCACTGGCATACCATTTTCATAAGCAAATGTTACTTGGCTTTTTGCATCAGGGCGCAACCAAGGTAAAGCACCTGAACGGCGTAATTCTGCTTGACGCTCCATTAAACGATGCGCATAAGAAATTGGGGCAGGCATGAGTACGTCAGTTTCACGACTTGCATAACCGAACATTAAGCCTTGGTCACCCGCACCTTGATCTTCAGGTTTCTGGCGGTCAACACCTTGTGCAATCTCAGGAGATTGTTTACCGATCATATTGATCACGGCACAAGTTGAACCATCAAAACCTAAATCAGAGTGATGGTAGCCAATACCATTTACGGTTTGACGCACAATTGCTTCAAAGTCGACATTTGCTGTCGTTGTAATTTCACCAGCAAGAACAACCGCACCTGTTTTTACTAATGTTTCACAAGCGACACGCGCATACGGGTCTTCTTTTAGGATTGCATCTAAAATAGCATCACTAATTTGGTCAGCCATTTTGTCTGGATGACCTTCGCTTACAGATTCTGAAGTAAAAACAGCATACTCGCGCATGAACGTCCTATCATGGTTATTTTCAAAAAGACAGAGTATGTTACATCGACTTGGCGGATAGGACTAGCATAAGCTGACTAAAATGCATGAATTTATTTCATTTTCATTGTGTTTTTATTGATATGTGTATCAGTAGAACTAATATTAATGCTTTAATTAATAAAGTTTTTCTGAATTGTAAATTTTCATATTGGCGTGAATGCATTTTAGTGGTTGTTTAGATGGTGAGCATTTATATAAAGAATTGTATTTGAATGATCAAAATATAAGAAATATCGTGTATTGCACTTTACCCCATCTTGTTTTTTTAAGACAATAGTCGCAGTTTTTGAAAGATGATTTCTCATCTTCTCTCATCTTATTTGATTTAATCGGATTCTGACTTATGACAACCCCTTTAAATGAACGTCGTATTGCAAATGCAATTCGTGTCTTGGCTATGGATGCTGTGCAACAAGCAAACTCAGGGCATCCTGGTGCTCCAATGGGGATGGCAGATATCGCTGACGTAGTTTGGCGCGAATTTTTAAATCATAACCCAAGTAACCCACAGTGGGCGAACCGCGACCGTTTTGTATTGTCAAATGGTCACGGCTCAATGTTGCAATATGCATTATTGCATTTGACAGGTTATGAGTTATCTATTGAAGATTTAAAACAATTCCGTCAATTACATTCTAAAACACCAGGTCACCCAGAATATGGCTACGCACCTGGTATCGAAACAACAACTGGTCCATTGGGTCAGGGCATTGCTAACGCAGTTGGTTTCGCTTTAGCTGAAAAAACTTTAGCTGCACAATTTAACAAAGATGGTTTAAACGTTGTTGATCACTTCACTTACTGCTTCTTGGGTGATGGCTGCTTGATGGAAGGTATTTCGCACGAAGTATGTTCACTTGCAGGTACTTTGGGTCTAGGTAAGTTGATTGCTTACTACGATGACAACGGGATTTCAATTGATGGTGAAGTAGAAGGCTGGTTCAGTGATGATACTGAACAACGTTTCAAAGCCTATGGTTGGCAAGTGCTTCGCGTAGATGGTCATGATGCTGATGCGATTCGTCAAGCAACTGTTGAAGCGAAAGCTGAAAGCAATAAGCCAACAATTATTATCTGTAAAACGATTATTGGTTTAGGCTCACCAAACAAACAAGGTAAAGAAGATTGCCACGGTGCGCCATTGGGCAAAGATGAAATTGCTTTAACACGTGAAGCATTAGGTTGGAAAGAAGACGCATTTGTTATTCCTGAAGATGTTTATGCTGCTTGGGATGCAAAAGCAAAAGGTCAAACATCTGAAACAGCTTGGAATGAATTATTTGCTCAATACCAAGCAAAATATCCAACTGAAGCGGCTGAATTATTACGTCGTATCAATGGTGATTTACCTGCTGAATTTGCAGCACAAGCCGATGCCTTTATTGCTGAAACCAATGCAAAAGCAGAAACGATTGCAACTCGTAAAGCCAGCCAAAATACTTTACAGGCATTCGGTCCATTACTCCCTGAATTATTAGGTGGTTCTGCTGACTTGGCTGGCTCTAACTTAACACTTTGGAAAGGTTGCCAAGGCGTACAAGAAAATCCAGCGGGTAACTACGTGTATTACGGTGTTCGTGAATTCGGTATGACCGCAATCGCAAATGGTGTAGCTTTACACGGTGGTTTTGTTCCTTACGTTGCAACATTCTTAATGTTTATGGAATATGCACGTAATGCGGTACGTATGTCGGCATTGATGAAGCAACGTGTGATTCATGTTTATACACATGATTCGATCGGCTTAGGTGAAGATGGTCCTACGCATCAACCAATCGAACAAATTGCATCGTTACGCGGTACACCAAACTTAAATACTTGGCGTCCATGCGATACAGTTGAAGCTGCAATTTCTTGGAAATCTGCGTTACAACGTAAAGATGGTCCAACCGCATTAATTTTCTCTCGTCAAAACTTGCCATTTCAAGCACGTAATGAAGCTCAAATTCAAAACGCTGCAAAAGGTGGTTATGTACTTGCTGAAGAGAAAGGTGAGTTGAAAGCAATCATTATTGCAACAGGTTCTGAAGTTTCATTGGCAATGGAAGCATATGCACAACTTGAAGGTGTGCGTGTCGTGTCTATGCCATGTGCAGAAGAGTTTATGAAGCAAGATGCTGCTTACCGTGAAGCTGTATTACCTGCACATATTCGTGCCCGTGTAGCGGTTGAAGCGGCTCATGTAGACTACTGGTGGAAATTTGTTGGTTTAGACGGCAAAGTGATCGGTATGACCACCTATGGCGAATCTGCACCAGCCAAAGATCTGTTCCAATTCTTCGGTATCACCACTGAAGCGGTTGTTGCTGCTGTTAAAGAATTGACTGCTTAATCGAATTAAGTGGTATAAAAAAAGCGCTCTGATTAAGGGCGCTTTTTTTATGATAAGGCACAGGAGTAAAAAGAAAAATGAGATGATTTGTTTGGTTGAATGTAGTTAATTAATTATATTGAATCTATATAAGCTAATGAAAATATCAATAATCCATCTGAGGAGAATAATAATATGAATTTATTGGAAGCTTTAGTACAGATAGAAGAATATTCTGAGGAAGAAACAATTTACTCAGCAAAACCATGGACACTAAATTCAGAGACAATCATTATGATTGAACCAGATGAAGGGGGACTCGAATTTACAGTAAATGGACGAGTATATAGTTACTTTCTAGAAATTTTCTTAGTTAAAGAGCTTTTAAGCGATTTAGCTGCAGAAAATGGCCTGTCTCCGGAAGGAAAAGTGCTTCGTATCATTCAATATGCTTATAATGATGCATAGTTTTTTAAAAGCACACTAGCGAAAGTGTAGTTATCTTCAACTAAGGCGACAATATTCTTTAAACAAAGTTGACTTTAGGTCGCAATTCTAGACCGGTTTAGGCCTAACCTGTTCTTGTGAAGAGATGACTTGCTGAAACCTAAATTGACAACAAGTCTACTGATATAAGTTTACCCAATACTTAATGCACTCTGAATTGAAATATTAGACGTTAATAATTTATGAACAGGACAACTTTCCGCAACTTTTAATAAGCGTTTATGCTGTTCTTCGGTAAATTCACCTTTTAGTGTAATTTTACGCTCAATATTGTTTTGACCTGCTTCAGGTTCACCATTTGGGTTTAAAGCCAAATCAACCTGAACATGATCAAGTTTAATTCCTTTATGGTTTGCATACATTTCCAGTGTAATGGTTGTGCACGCACCTAAAGCTGAAAGTAGCAGTTGAATTGGGTTAGGAGCTGAGTCTTGACCACCTTTATCTGTTGGTTCATCTGCATACCAAGTATGACCCGAAGAATCCGTCAACGTAACACGATAAGGGGTTGGGGTATTTAGAGCTTGAACTGTATGAGTCATATTCTACCTTTTTGTTTATCTTTAAGAATTTAAATCTAAATTTATCAATCGATCATGTTATTCCTCAGATCAATTGTCCACTACCTAATGGTCTTATGATAATTGTGTTTGATATGTGCTGTAACGTTTTTATTGTTGCACGGATGAAACATATCGTTTTATAAAGAATAGTGAATAAAAATACTTGATCTATAAACTATTGCTTATATCAAACAAGGATACGAAAAATGCAATTTAAAACATTAAGCCTCGGTTTATCAGTTGCCATTGCAAGTTCAGTTGCTTTGGCTGCCCCAGTCGACTATAAAATTGACCCAACCCATACAGCCACCGTGTTTAGCTGGAACCATTTTGGTTTCTCTACACCAAGCGCGAACTTTACTGATATTCAAGGTACAATTAAAGTTGATAATGCAAAACCTTCAAATTCATCTGTAGAAGTGACGATCCCTTTAAGCAGCGTAAATACCAATGTTGCTGCGTTGGATAAGGAATTCCAAGAAGAAGCTTGGTTTAATGCTGCGAAATATCCAAACATTACTTTTAAAAGTACCAAAGTAGAAACCAAAGACAAGAAACACTTCAAAATTACAGGTAATTTAACCGTTAAAGGTGTGACTAAGCCGGTGGTATTGGATGCTGTGCTGAATAAACAAGGCGAGCATCCAATGGCGAAAGTGCCAGCGATTGGTTTTAATGCCACAACAAGCTTTAACCGCTCTGCATTTGGTATCGGTAACTACGTGCCAAATGTTGGAGATAAGATCACTGTGAATATTACGACTGAAGCAACTGCTGCAAAGTAATATCAAACAAATCGTTAGATTGATAAAAAAAGCTCATGGAACTAATCCCTGAGCTTTTTTTAATTTTGCGTGTAAATTTGGTGTATTGATTTAATATTATGCTGTTGCGTTGAAAGCTTGGGCATAAACAACGCTACCTGTTGGGATGGTTTTGGAGAAAGCAAGCACCTGAAAATATTCAGCAGGTACATTTTCTAAAACCAGTCTTGAATCCGCTTTAAAGCCAAATCTGCCATAATATTCAGGTTCATCAAGCAATACACATCCTGCTGCTCCCAAATCTTTTAATGCCGCTAAACCCTCATTGATTAGCTTTGAGCCTACACCTTGTGCTTAATATTCAGGTTGAACTGAGACTGGCCCAAGACCATACCAACCTGTTGATCCAGCGGAAATGGAAACAGGAGAAAATGCAATGTGCCCCATCACTTGTTATATTCAGCAACCAGTGAAAGGGTTAATTGACCTGAATTACGCAGCGCATTCACAATAAACTGTTCAGTATGGCTGGAATATTGCTGATCTTGAAAAGCAATCTCAGTTAAATTAAAAATAGCCTAAGTTTCGGATGGTTGTTCATTGCGAATATGAAAGTTTATGTTTTATCTGGCCCTAATGAAATGTCCGAATCTATGGGAGTTAATATAAACGATAAATCATTAATCTGATAAAGCCTACGCGTTTTAATCTTTCGCCTGTTTTTCTTCTGGCAATAAATATTCAGGCATAGATTTCTTCGCTTGTCTGCGTAACATCATTTTGATGTATAAAACGAGGCTCTGTACAGGACAAATTTCATAGGGCCGAGCAAAGCGCTGAATTGAGGTCATTTTAATCGGACGTTTTTTAAAAATATGGGCAAAACCTGAATAATGAATAACTCGCCCACGACCTGCATAAATACCATGATGACTATAGCCAAAGTGTTTAACAATTAGGTGCGCACCGAGAGGGAAATGTTGCTGTATTTGCTGCATACTCATATAAGACTATTGTATTTACAGATGTATTTTAATCAAAAAATATAAATCTATCGAGTGCATTTAAAGACTCATTTATACGATTATGTGTGGAGATTGTATCTATTCTTTTTATGTTGAAACACATTGTGGGACAATGCGGTTAGTCGATTTGAACAATATTAAATTATGCTAAAAAAATGGTTTATAGCCTCATTGGTCAGTATTTGTATGTCTCATGTTTATGCGATGCAGCATCAAATAATTAAAGTAGACAATATTTCATACGATGTAATTAAAGTAGACCATTTACAGCAACTCAGACTTTTCCTAAAAGATCCAAAGACTGCTCGTTATTATCAAAAATTTGCTCATATCCAAAAAATGCTTCCAACATGTGAACAGTTAAGTTTTGCTATGAACGCAGGTATGTATCACCCTGATTTTCAACCTGTCGGTTTATATGTTGAGGAGGGTAAAGAAATTGTTGAACTTAATGAAGCGCAAGGATTTGGTAATTTTTTTATGCAACCAAATGGCGTGCTTGCATGGAATGATAAATATGCTGTAATTAAAACAACGACAGATTATAAATCCATGAGATTTAAGCCACGGTTTGCTACGCAGTCTGGACCAATGTTGGTTTATAAAGGCCAAGTAAATCGCCAATTTTTAGCAGATTCAAATTCTCTAAAAATAAGAAATGGAGTCGGTGTTAGAAATAATCAGTTGTATTTTGTGATTTCACAACAACGGGTCAATTTTTATCAGTTCGCACAATTTTTCAAGCAAAATTTAAAAATTGATAATGCGTTGTATCTCGATGGTTCAATTTCAAGTTTATATTTATCCAAAACTAAACGTCATGACAAGACTTTTAATTTAGGTCCAATCGTTGCTGAAATTGCTCAAGAGAATTGTAATTAATCAACTTCTCATCTTCTAGGCATTAGAAGATGAGAAGCGTTTATTTTTATTGAATTGGCGTTTTGATAAGAGCAAGAAGCTCTTTGCGGCTATAGCCTCGGGAAATGAGAACTTTCTTTATACCTTTAATCACATCTTCATCTGTCGCTTTGACTAAAGCATCCAGTAGTTGTTCATTTGATTTGCAAGAACAATCATTTTCAACGCAAGAGGTTTGATTCTTGTGTTCATTATATTGCTGATCTGCATTAAACAATTTTTGCCAAAAACTCATAGAGCCTTCATATACAACCTAACATATATCGAAATATAGTCACTTTAAAATAAAATACAAGTCAGCTTAAGTGATAAAAGCAGCAGTTGATCTTCAATTTTTTCGATGATTCTTTTTGTTTCTAACGAAATTATGACAGTTGAATGACTTGATCTTTGAAAAACATCATTTTTTCTAGTAAAAACTTTAAATAAAAATAGAGAGTTATGAGAACTCTCTATTTTTAATGGTTACTTTGCAATAATTTGTTTAAATCTTTTCGAGCAGTACACCAGATTCCACATGATGAGTAAAAGGGAATTGATCGAACATGGCAAATTTTATAATGCGATGTGTTTGACTGAGTGTTTTTAAATTATCATGTAAGGTATCTGGATTGCATGAAATATAAAGAATACGCTTAAAGCCTTGTAAGAGCTTCAACGTTTCGTCATCAATTCCCGCGCGCGGTGGATCGACAAATACCGTGTCAAAGTCGTAGCTTTGAATGTCGATCTGAGCTTCCTGCAAACGTCTAAATTCACGTTCACCTTGATACGCCTGAGTAAACTCTTCTGCAGATAAACGCGCCACCTGAATATTCTCAATCTGATTTTGCTCAATGTTCCATTGCGCTGCGTAGACTGAAGATTTAGCAAGTTCAGTTGCAAGGACACGTTTAAATTTCAAAGACAGTGGTAGAGTAAAATTACCATTGCCGCAGTACAATTCTAATAGGTCTTTCTCAGAGCTTGCGGCAGCATCACACGCCCACTCCAACATATGTTGACATACTTGTGCATTGGGTTGTGTAAAGCTACTTTCAATTTGTTTGTATTTAAAAGTACGACCATGAACATTGAATTGTTCAACCACGTAGTCGTCACCAATAATCACTTTTTGGCCACGGCTACGCCCCATAATTTTAATATTCAGCTTTTCTGCTAAAGCTTTCGCAGCGATTTCCCAATCTGCATCTAAACGGCGATGATAAATTAAAGTCACCAACATTTCTCCGCTCAATGTGGCGAGGAAATCAGCTTCAAAAATACGTTGCGATAAAATAGAAATTGCTTTTAATTCTTCTAATAAACGTGGCATCAAATCATTGATGCTTTGATCTGCGATAGGAAACTCATCAACTCGTATAACTTCTTTTTGTTTACCATCTTCAGCACGTTCAAACATGGCATAGAACAAATCATTTTCGGTATGCCAGATACGAAACTCTGCGCGCATACGAAAGTGTTGTTCAGGTGATTGAAACACTTCTAAAGTTGGGGGATTGAACGGAGCGAATTGTGCGGTAATGCGTTCAACTTTCTCTTGAAGTTGCTGTTGATAAGATACGGTCATAAAAAGAAAGCTACAGCTGAAATCTAAAGCCGAATGGTATCAAAAAAGCAGTTAAAGGTGCAGGGAAATTATGATTATCCCTGATTTAAACGAATTAGTTTTATTTAAATGATCGTAGGGAAGTTTTTGCTGAAATCCATTTGCTTCAAAGCTAGAAAATAAAAACCCGAACCATGTAAACATGATTCGGGCTGGGATGAGGAACGACTGAAGTTCCGCAAGAGACTTAAATTAGTCTTCAGATAAAGTCATCAAGCTTGCATTGCCACCTGCTGCAGCCGTATTCACACTGATTGCACGTTCGATAACAAGACGTTCTAAAGGAATTTGTTCATTTGCTTGTAACTGGGTAATCCCGACAATCGCACCTGAACGGGCAGCAACTTTAGTTTGCAAATCTTGTAACTGTTCAACAGAACCATGATGAAGCACTGCATCAAACGCATCTTTTTCAACACTTGAAATCACAGTGATTGCATCTAAGACATCTTTTGGTAAAGACGCTTTGTGTTTTACTAAGAATGCATTGTCTTTCAACACAGCAGCAGTACTACTGACGGAGAAAATCGCTAATAACTGTTGTAACTGGCTCGCTTCATCATTGGCAATCGAAAGCACACGATGACGAGGCAAGATAATGTATTGATTGCTTTCACCTGTTGGGCCTTGCAACTCGTAGAATTTACCAACACCAAATGCTGGAATTGTCGGAATTGCGTGAGGCATGTTTTGCTTAGCCCAAGTCAACAAGTTCTGGTAAGCAACATTTGATAAAGCATCAAACTGAGAGATTTCAGCTTTAACCGCAAAAGGTGTTGCTAAAACTTTCTCTGAACAATGTTCCATTAAGCGGTACATATACAGTGGACCACCAGCTTTAGGACCAGTACCAGATAGGCCTTCACCACCAAATGGTTGCACGCCAACGACTGCACCAACGATATTACGGTTGATATATAAGTTGCCCACTTCTGCACGTTGGATGACACTATTAATCGTTTCATCAATACGTGTGTGTAGACCCATAGTTAAGCCGTAGCCTTTTGCATTGATACGATCAATCAATTGCTCAAGTTCACCATATTTATAGGTAATGATGTGCAAAACAGGACCAAAAACTTCGCGCTCTAAGTCATCAAGATTTGGTAATTCAATCGCTGTTGGCGGAACAAATGTACCTTGTGCAAGTGTCTGTTGGCTTACAGCATCGTTAAACATCAATTGATGAACAGGGTAGCCCTTAGATTTCATCTTTTGAATGTGCGTATCGATGGTTTGTTTCGCTTCAATATCGATAACAGGGCCAATGTCAGTTTTTAAGATTGCAGGGTTGCCTACGATCAACTGCTGCATTGCACCTTTCAACATTTTAATCACAGTTGCAGCACTGTCTTCTTGCACACATAAGATACGAAGTGCAGAACAACGTTGACCAGCACTGTCAAATGCAGAGCTTACAACATCGAGAACGACTTGTTCAGTGAGTGCAGAAGAATCTACGATCATCGCATTTTGACCACCTGTTTCCGCGATGAGCGGAATCGGTTGACCATTTGGAGATAAACGTTTTGTCACAGTTTTTTGCAAGATTTTTGCAACTTCTGTCGAACCCGTAAACATAATGCCTTGAATGCGATCATCTTGGCTAAGTTGAGCACCAACAGTTTCACCACGACCCGGCAGAAGTTGAACAACGCCGTGTGGCACACCAGCTTCCCAAAGCATTTGAACGGCTTGCGCTGCAATCAATGGTGTTTGTTCAGCAGGTTTGGCAATCACACAGTTACCACTGACCAATGCAGCAGCAATTTGACCAGAGAAAATCGCAAGAGGGAAGTTCCATGGGCTAATACACAAAACTGTACCTAATGGCTTTACTTGTGCATTTGCAGGCAAGTTTTCGATTTGTGTCGCGTAGTAACGCAAGAAATCAACGGCTTCACGAACTTCTGCAATCGCATTGGCATAAGTTTTACCACTTTCACGGCAAAGTAATACCATCAATTCTTGGATGCGAGCTTCCATCAAATCTGCAGCGCGTTTTAAGCAAGCTGCACGTTCAACTTTATCTGTTGCAGCCCAGCTGTGTTCAGCTTGTACAGCTGCTTCTAATGCCAGTTGTACATCCGCACTAGTCGCTTCATTCACATGACCGACAATTTCACTATTTTGTGCAGGGTTTGTAATTGCAATCGCATTACTTTGATCGTGAATTGTTGATTCAAATCCAAGTAAAGGCGCACTTTTCCAAATATGGCTACGGAGTTTTTGTGCTGTTGTATCTAATGCAGCTAAAGGCTGGTCGTTATTTAAATCAAAACCACTTGAGTTCAGACGTAATGGGTAAAGATCATGCGGAAGTGGAATCGCAGGATGCTTTAAGCCAATCTGACCTTCATCTTTCGCAGCAGTTTGAATATCATTAATTGGAGACTGAATTAAGTCTTCAACTTTTAATGTCTTGTCTGCAATACGGTTTACGAATGAGGTATTTGCACCATTTTCAAGTAAACGACGTACCAAGTAAGCGAGTAAAGTTTCATGGTTACCCACTGGCGCATAGACGCGGCATGGCACACCAAGTTTATTGTCTGCTTTTGGACCTACAACTTGCTCATACAAAGGTTCGCCCATACCGTGTAGGCATTGGAACTCATATTGACCTGGATAATATTTGCTTGGGTCTGCAAGTGTATAAATCGTTGCAAGTGATTGTGCATTGTGCGTTGCAAATTGCGGATAGACTTGATCTGGTGCAGCAAGAAGCTTCTTCGCACAAGCAATGTATGACAAATCAGTGTGAACTTTACGAGTAAACACAGGGTAGTCAGTCATGCCGTCAATTTGCGCTTTCTTGATTTCGCTATCCCAATATGCACCTTTCACCAAACGGATCATGAGGCGTTTGTTACTGCGTTTTGCAAGATCAACGATATAATCAACCACGTAGAAACAACGTTTTTGATAAGCCTGAATAACGAAACCAATGCCTTTCCAATTCGCAAGTTTTGGTTCGAAACATAAACGCTCAAGCAATTCGAGTGAAATTTCTAAACGTTCAGATTCTTCAGCATCGATGTTTAAGCCGATGTCATATTGTTTTGCTAAGCATGCAAGTTCGAAAACTTTGTTGTAAAGCTCATGATGTACACGATCAATTTGCGCACGTTGGTAACGTGGGTGTAAAGCAGAGAGCTTAATCGAGATACCAGGACCTTCATAAACACCACGCCCGTTTGATGCTTTACCAATGGCATGAATCGCTTGAGTGTAATCGTTATAATAACGCTCAGCATCATGATCAGTTAGCGCAGCTTCACCGAGCATATCGTATGAATAGCGGAAACCTTTGTGTTCAAATGGTTTTGCATGTTCAAGTGCTTCTTCGATGGTTTCACCCGTAACGAATTGCTCACCCATCATACGCATCGCGACATCAACCGCTTTACGAATGATGCCACGTCCACTGCGAGCGAGAAGACCTGTTAAAATACTTGATAAACTGGTTTGTTTAGGTGTTTCCATTAACTTGCCAGTCAGCATTAAACCCCAAGCAGCGGCGTTTACGAACATCAGGTTACTTTGACCTAAATGCTCTTTCCAGTTGCCTTGGTTGATCTTGTCACGAATTAATAAATCACGTGTTGCTGTATCTGGAATACGAAGTAATGCTTCTGCCAAACACATCAATGCCACACCTTCTTGTGAAGAAAGTGAGAACTCTTGGAGTAAACCTTGAACAATACCTGCTTTTCCAGCCGAGCTTTTACGTTCACGTAAATTATGTGCAAGACTGAATGCTAATTCATAAATTTTTTGATCAAGATCAGGAGAAATATCTGCTGCTTCTGCAAGTTGTTTAACCGCTTCAGGCTCAGCACGTCGCCAAGCTGTATTAATGCGTTGCTCAAACTCACTTTTTTCTTTAAATTCGGTGATATAACCGTCTGTGTGAGCTGTGTCCATTTGTGCAGGAGTATCCAATGTATTCATACTAAATTCCAATAACAATCTCTAGAACATATTGAGTAGAGAGGTTTAGATAATTTATGATTACAGAATAAAACCCGAGTAACTCACTATAATTTACCTATTTTTTAGAGGAAAATTCAGTTGAATGGCCCTATTTATACATTAGATCGTACCGATCTGAAAATTCTGGATATTCTTCAAACAGATGGAAGAATTTCCAACAGTAAATTGGCTGAATTAGTGAACCTTTCGCCGACTGCCGTCATGGCTCGTGTCCAAAAGTTGACGAAGGATGAATTTATCTTGGGATATGAGGCAAAACTCAATCCGAATAAGTTAAATGCGAGTTTTCTTGTGTTTGTTGAGGTGCTTTTAGATAAAACCACCCCAAATGTGCTCGAGGATTTTATTGATGCGGTAACGCAATATCCTGAAATTGTTGAGTGTCATATGGTGAGTGGTGGCTTCGACTTTTTGATCAAATTACGTAGTGCAGGGATGGAGGAGTTTCGTCGTATCGCAGGACAAATTTTATGGCAACTTCCTGGGGTAAAGGAAACGCGTAGTTATCCTGTGATGCAGGTTGTGAAAGACAGCTCTAAAATAAAAATTAAATCAAGAACCAAATTTTAATAAAAGATTAAATAAAACAAAGGGGCTCGAAAGCCCCCTTAAATTTTAGTCAGAAATTTTATTTCATTTCTCTCGTATAGATTTCATCTGCTTGTTCAAAACGACCAGTCACAGTTGCGTTAGGTGCTTTACCAAGTAAGCTCACCACAACAATACTGATCAAAGCAAAAATGAAACCAGGAATAATTTCATAAATACCAGTACTAGCAAATACATTTTTCCAAACAATCACTGTAATTGCACCGATCACCATACCCGCTAAAGCGCCGTTTAGCGTCATACGTTTCCAGAACAATGACATGATAATCAATGGACCGAAAGCAGCACCGAAGCCAGCCCAAGCATAAGAAACTAAGCCAAGTACTTTACTATCGGGGTTTTGAGCTAAAGCAAGCGCCAACATTGCAACAGCGAGTACCATTCCTCGACCAATCCAAACTAACTCTTTTTGAGTTGCATTTTTACGGATCAAGCCTTTGTATAAATCTTCAGTTAATGCACTTGAACATACCAATAACTGACAACTTAATGTACTCATGACTGCTGATAAAATTGCAGCAAGGATCACACCAACAACCCAAGGGTTGAATAAAATTTTAGTGAGTTCCATGAATACTGTTTCAGGGTTAGCTGTCACAACCGCTGCAAATTCAGGATGTTGATGGAAATACGCAATCCCGATAAAACCAGAACCAACTGCACCTGCCAAGCATAAAATCATCCATATCATACCGATACGACGAGCAGCAGGGATTGACTTAACAGAATCAGCAGCCATAAAACGAACTAGAATATGAGGTTGACCAAAATAACCCAAGCCCCAAGCAGCTGCTGAAAGAATACCAACGATACTTAAATTTGAAACAAAATCATAAGCGTGTGGGCGTGCACTCTCAAGAATTGCTGTAAATTCTTCGACACCTACACCCAAAGACATGTATGTGACGATAGGTAAAAGCAATAACGCAAAAATCATCAGACCAGCTTGGAACGTATCTGTCCAACTGATTGCCAAGAAGCCACCGATACAAACATATCCGATTGTTGCAAACGCACCAAGCCATAAAGCGGTTTGGTAAGGTAAGTGGAACAATGTTTCAAATAGACGTGCACCAGCTACCATGCCAGAAGCACAATAAATCGCGAAAAAGATGAGAATAATCAGTGCGGAAGTTACACGTAAGATCTTTTTCTGGTCATCAAAACGACCAGTGAAATAATCTGGTAACGTAAGCGCATTATTCTGAACTTCAGTATGAACGCGTAAACGTCCAGCCACGAGATACCAGTTGAGCCATGCACCAATGATTAAGCCAATTGCAATCCATGATTCAGATAAACCTGTCAAATAGATTGCCCCAGGTAAACCCATGAGTAGCCAACCACTCATATCGGATGCACCCGCAGATAAAGCAGTAACGAAACTACCTAGGCTTCGTCCTCCAAGAATATAATCATCAAGGTTTTTGGTAGAAAAATAGGCGTATAAACCGATACCAAGCATGGCGATAATATACACCACGAACACAACAACAGTGGGATTCGAAAAATTCATAATGGATGCCTGTCCTTACATATCCATAACTGTGCAATCCCATCTGAATAGACAAAATGATTCACTATTCTAACAAGACTGATAAGGCCACAGATTCAAGCACGAATGATTTTTAAAATACTGTTTTGTTTTTGTATGTTGTTTGTATATTTTATGTAATTTAAATTAAGTGTATGAATCTTAATTTTTAAATCTAAAAAAGCTCACTTTTTTTTAATAAAAGAAAGATATTTGCGGCTTAAAAAAAGGCTACATGTTTCAAATTATTGCAGTGGCAAAAAATTGATAGTAATAACAGGTATTTTTGAACAGAAAAATAGAGTGAAATGACAACACATGTTGTTACAAAAGCAACAATGCAGAGAAATTACATTATAAAAAGCTCGTAATGTTAAGCAATTCTGCTAATGAAAATTTATTTGAAATCTTCCATATTATTTCTTTGCACCATTAGGGTGCATTGTCTGAGAGAAATGGAAAGTGGACACGGTTCAAGCAGCAACCATAAGAATAGAGCATGATTTACTTGGCGCAAAAGAAGTGCCAATGGATTGTTATTACGGAATTCATACTTTACGCGCAATTGAAAATTTCAAAATTTCTTCGCAAAAAGTTGGACAAAATAGTCACTTTATTCGTGCGTTAGCACAAGTGAAGAAAGCATCTGCTCAAGCGAATCTAAGTTTTAATAAATTAACAGAAACTCAAAGCTTGGCGATTCAGCGAGCTTGTGATGACTTAATTAATGAAACACAAAAATGGCAAGACTCATTTCCAATTGATATTTATCAAGGTGGGGCAGGCACGTCGATTAATATGAACACTAATGAAGTCATTGCCAATATCGCACTTGAATCATTAGGTCATCAAAAAGGTCAATATGACATTATTCACCCGAATGATCATATCAACAAATCACAATCAACGAATGATGTGTATCCTACCGCGATTCGTTTATCGACTTATTGTTCTCTAGATGCATTATTCACACAAATGGATAAATTGATTACTTCATTTGAGAATAAAGCAATCGAGTTTCGCTATATTTTAAAAATGGGGCGTACCCAACTTCAAGATGCGGTGCCGATGACACTTGGGCAAGAATTTCATGCATTTGCAACTTTATTAAAAGAAGATGTCCGCCTGATTAAACGTACACGCGAGTTGTTGCTTGAAGTAAATTTAGGCGCAACTGCAATTGGTACTGGTGTAAATACACCTAAAGGCTATGCTGTAAAAGTAGTTTCGTGTTTGAAACAAATTACAGGTTTAAATTTAGTTGGTGCTGAAGACTATGTTGAAGCAACCAGTGATTGTGGCGTCTTTATTATTTTATCGAGTGCCTTAAAACGTCTTGCATGTAAACTTTCGAAGATTAGCAATGATTTACGTTTGCTAAGTTCAGGTCCTCGTACTGGTTTGGGTGAAATCCAATTACCTGAATTACAAGCTGGCTCATCAATTATGCCTGCAAAAGTAAATCCAGTTATTCCAGAAGTTGTAAATCAGATTGCATTTAAGGTGATTGGTAATGATTTAACCATTACCTTCGCGGCAGAAGCGGGGCAATTACAACTCAATGTAATGGAACCTGTGATTGCAATTTCATTGAATGAATCAATTGAATTGCTTACACATGCAATTCAAAGCCTAGATGAAAAATGTGTACGTGGCATCAAAGCAAATGAACAGGCTTGCCATGATGCAGTGATGCGTAGTGTCGGGATTATTACGCTGCTTGATCCACTCTTGGGCCATGCATTGTGTGATGAAATTGGTAAACAATGTATTGCTGAAAATAAAACCATTCAAGAGGTGGTTTTAGAGCGCGGTCTGCTGACTCAAGCGCAACTGGATGAGATTTTCTCTTTTGAAAACTTGGTTTCAGAAGTAGATGGCATTCCTATAGATTACGTTGCTTAACGTATCAACCTCAAAAAAAGCCCAGTAAATGTACTGGGCTTTTTAGCCAAATCTCTTGAAGTTTTTGATATTAATAACCAACCCATACAGTGCAATTAGGATAGTGCTCTTTAATAGAATAAATAGCTTGTTCTACTCTAATATTATTTGTATGTTCCAAAGAATGAGTAAAAATTGTGATATCGAACCCTGAGCGACGTAAAGTAGTTATTTCATTACTCGATACAACTTCAGCTGATACCCATAGCGGAATGCTATAGGTATTTAGTTTTATAAAACTCTCATACCCTTGACGGTTTGTTGCTAGAAAAACCGAAGAAGAAATTTCCAAGAATTATAAACCTGATTCGTATTCGCTATTTGAAAGTAATTTTTCAACATCAGCCATATTGTCTGGCTTAATCTTATAAATCCAACCTTTACCATAAGGCTCTTCATTAACAAAATCTGGATCATCTTCAAGTGCTGTATTGACTTCGACGACAGTACCTGAAACAGGTGCATGGATGTCAGATGCAGTTTTGACTGATTCAACAACACCTGCTTGTTCTGTTGCAGTCACATGACTACCGACTTCTGGTGTTTCAACGTAAACTAAATCACCTAACTCCACCTGAGCATGGTCACTGATTCCAGTAACAACTAAATCACCTTCGATTCTTACCCATTCGTGTGTTCGTGCATATTTTAAATCTGCTGGATGATTCATGACAACTCCTTAAACAATCTGTCGTATCATTTTATTTGGCTTTATACAGGTTTTTTAGTTAAAACAAAAGTGTTTATAAATGAAGCACTTTGCAATATTACAAATAAGGGTCTTTACGCCAGTTACTCGGACTGCGTCCACTCCACCGCTTAAATGCACGGCTAAAATTTGCTACATCAGAATACCCTAATTCATCAGCAATTTGTTCTAAACTATAATCTGTTCTAGATAGTAAAGATGTTGCATGACGATAGCGTACTTCATCTACCAAGGTAGAGAAGGATGTACCTTCAGCTGCTAGCTGACGTTTGAGAGTGCGATCTGACACATGCAGAAGCTCAGCAACACTCTCGATGCTTAAATAATGCTGTTCTGAATTGGTTAAAATATCACGTACACGCATTGCAAGGCGACGACGTTCGCCTAAAGCAGAAAGTTCAGTTTCACACTGATTAATTGCAATTTGGCTGGCAATTGGATCTGCATTGACCATTTTTAAACCGAGATATTTTTTATCAAAACTCGAAATTAAATGTGGCTGATTAAAACGTACTGTACTGGTTAATTTATCACGATATTTATCAAAGCCCGCAGGCTCAGGGAAATCTAAATCAACTTCACTCTTTAAGTCTTCAATTCCTGTCAAGGCTTTGGCCATGGTCATAATACCAATCGTTAAACCTAAGATAATTTCAGTACGTAATGGTTCAACTTCAATATCACATTGTAGTTGTAAGGTTGCTTTAGATCCAAAAGTAGAAAAGTAAAGTTGTAAAAAAGGTAAGCGTAATTGAATGAAACGGCTTGCAAGTGCAATTGCATCGGTAATGTCATGCGCAGTCATAATGGCATAACCAATAAAACCGTGAATAGAAATACGCATTTGCGTACCTAGGTGAAATCCTAATGTACTTTCACCTGTTAAACGCAAGGAATGTTTAACTAATTCATTCGCAATAGGCGTAGGAATTCGATAATTTGGGTCAGCTAATTGCTCACTGGTTAAATGAAAAGGAGCAAATAAGGTTTCATCGCTATATCCCCAGCGTGAAACAACATCTAATAGCAATAAGCCATAGACGCCTGGTATACCTTGATCTTGACGAGTTGAAGTTGTTTGCATGTACTTTCCGTGGCGCTCATCAATTTTGCCAATATCTTTTAAACATTTAAGTCTGAAATATCTTTACACGAAATAAAATAATCAATCATAAAAATTGTTGGACAAAAGAGTCATCCAATCTCCAAAATTAAGCTGCTTTTCTAAAGACCATTATTTTGGTTGTTGATATTAATAGCACATCGCCATGTTGGTTCAAAGCTTGCGTAACGTAACTGACGATACCGCGATCGGTTTTGGTTTTAGACGGCACGATTGCCGTAATTTCAACTTCTACATGTATCTTATCGCCAACACGTGTTGGGCGGGGCCAGCGTAAACTGGATTCTGTTCCCACGAGACCACCTGCGACAGGAAAACATTCAGTCCATAAACGCATGGTGACTGCCGAGGTGTGCCATCCACTTGCTGCCAAACCCTGAAAAACAGGATGCTGTGCGGCCGCTTGCTCATCCAGATGAAAAGGTTGCGGGTCATATTGACCAGCAAACTGTTTCACCTCATCAAGTGTCATTTCATATTCACGGCTGATGAAATGATCTCCAACCTTTAAGTCTTCTAAATACAACATTATTCTGTGTCCTGAGCCACTACTTGCTCCTCAACTAAAAAACCACCTGTCTGACGTTTCCATAGCTGAGCATACAAGCCATCATTTGCAATAAGCTGCTCATGTGTACCTTGTTCGGCAATTTTGCCCTGATCAAGCACAATGAGGCGATCCATCTGGGCAATAGTAGATAAACGGTGTGCAATTGCAATGACCGTTTTGCCAACCATTAAGTCATTTAAACTGCTTTGAATGGCTGCCTCGACTTCTGAGTCAAGTGCGCTAGTGGCTTCATCCAAGATTAAAATTGGTGCATCTTTCAGAAAAACCCTTGAAATTGAAATACGTTGACGTTGCCCACCAGACAGTTTTACGCCACGCTCACCCACATAGGCATCAAAGCCAACACGACCTTTCATATCGGTTAGCTGTGGAATAAATTCTTCCGCTTTGGCTTTTCTGACAGCCTGTTGAATTTCAGCTTCAGTCGCATTGGGGCGGCCATATTTGATATTTTCAGCTACCGTACGATGTAATAGAGAAGTATCTTGAGTGACCAGTGCAATATTTGCACGTAAACTATCTTGTGTAACATCATGGATGTTTTGTCCATCAATCAAGATACGACCCTGATTAATATCATAAAAATGCAAAAGTAGCTGAATAAGGGTAGATTTACCCGCGCCAGAACGACCAACAATACCTATTTTCTCACCAGGCTTAATCGTAAGATTAAAATGATCAATTACATTTTTTTGATTATAAGCAAAACTAACATCTTCAAAACGAATTTCACCCTGTTGAACTTTTAGTTCAGTTGCATCTTTTTTATCTTGAATCTGGATAGGCCTACCTAAAGTTTTCATACCATCTTGAATGGTACCAACATTTTCAAACAGCATGGTGATGTGCCACATGATGAATTCCGCTAGGCTATCGAGTTTTAAAACCATCGCCGTGGTTGCTGCAATTACACCAATAGCAGCTTGACCTTGTGTCCATAACCAAACAGAACTACCAATCACGCCAATAAAGAGAAAAGCACTGAGTAAACGAATGCTGATTTGGTATTTCACAGCTAAGCGCATCTGTTTATAAACAGTGACCATAAATTCTTGCATGGACTCTTTTGCATACTGACTTTCACGACCAGCATGTGCAAACAATTTCACAGTTTGAATATTGGTATAAGCATCGGTAACGCGTCCAGTCATAATAGCGCGCGCATCTGCCTGTTGTTGTGAAACTTTACCAAGACGAGGAATGAAATAACTGGCAATCGCGATAAATAAAATCAGCCATAAAAGCAAGGGGATGATTAAAACAGGTGAAATAGAGCCTAATACAAAGCTAATCGTAATAAAGTAAATCAGTACATAAACCAACATGTCACCAAGGATCATCCAAAACTCACGAACTGCTAATGCAGTTTGCATAACTTTGGCAGACAAGCGGCCAGCGAAGTCAGTGTGGAAAAAATCTAAGGTTTGTTGCAACAATAAGTTATGGAATAACCAGCGCATACGCATTGGAAAATTACTAAATAACACTTGGTGTTTGACGATAGATTGCAAACTTACGAAGAAAATATTTGCGAATAAAATACTTATGAGAATAGTTAGATTTTCATGATTCGTTTCTAAAAAGGTATTAGGCTGACTTTTAGTGAGCCAATCAACTAGTTTACCAATATAAGAAAAGAATAATGCCTCAAAGCACGCTGCAGCAGCTGTACAAGCAATAAGTAAAAAGAGGAATGGTCTGACTCCTTTCGTTGATTGCCAAACAAAAGCAAAAAAAGTAGTCGGTAATGGTTTGTTTAAATCTTTCGTTGGGTAAGGATCAACTAATTTTTCAAACCAACTCAGCATTACACTTATCCTCTGATGAAACTCTAATTCAGCTAGTTCAGTAGCATATCAGAAAATTAGCTTTAGAGATGAAAAGAGCGAATGTCGCGTAGTTCAAAAAAGGATAATTAAACTTGCAATTTAATTTCGAAAATACTTTATCTCAAATAATATTTGTTATTAATTTTTTCTTAACAAATAATATGGTAAATGAAATTGCTATGAAACTGTCGCATCTCATGTTTGAATTTGCCGATCATTAGCAATCTAAATGGTTGATATTAACGAATGGTGTAAATGGTATCGAAGTTAACATCTACTGAACAAATAAGTAAATTACAAATTAAATTATTGTTTAGTAAATTTGAAATTTGATTACTTAGATTCATTTCAAATGCCGTTAATTCTCTCATGATTATTTGGCATGCGTTATTAAATTCATGAATATTCCAGTCTTTATTAAATAAAAATTTTATAGCGTTTAAATTGTTTAATTCATACATCAAGGTGTGATGAAGTGAGAATCCTTTATCATCAACTATATTTGAACTTTGGAAGAGAATTGGTTCGAGTTGATTCGCTTTGATGAGCATTAATGAATCAATTATTTTGTTTCTAAGCTCATTATTTAAGCTATTAAAGAAACCAAAAGAAAATGTTGCAATGACCGCAACATCCATCCAAAGTGTAGATTTATGACTCTTTTTTCTAAATGAAGTTCTATAAATTCAGATTGATTTCCGATATTCTCAGTTTGGGAGAAAAATGAGTAATCTTTTTCATTTTTGAATTTTATTGCTGAGTGAGGCATCTTCTAACTCATTATTACATTAATTAACAATAGACCTCTTTCATAAATCATTTTTTACTCAGTTCCAAATTATAGATCCCAGCAATTAGATTGAATCTCAATCCCAATCTTTTTCCTCGATTGCGATATCGCTCAGAAAGGATTTTGAAGGTTTTCAAACTACCAAATACATGCTCAATGCCAATTCTTCTTTTGTTAATTTCTTGATTGTAAAGCTTTAGCTCAGGATCTAGTTTGCAACGTTTTTTTGCTTTTAAGGGCAATAGGCTATTTCGATACACTGTGTAAATCCCTTGATAACCCTTATCTGCAAGGATAAAGGCACCTGCAGGAATCTGATTCAAATTGCGTTTGAAAAGTTCGAAATCATGTACAGCACCACGACTTGTGCATAAACTCAGAATTTGCTGAGTTTTATAATGAACAATGGCTTGAACTTTGAAAGTATGTGCCTTCTTCTTACCACTATAGCTTTTCTTCTGTTTTTTTAGGCCTTTGTATTGGAATTTCTGTGGTATCTACGATCACAACATTCCAGTCAATACCTTCGCCTTCAGGCAAATGCTTTGGTAAATTAAATAAATTGGACTTGATGAGGCAGTCCTCTACATGGTGTACGATTCTTGAAGCAGTGGGCTCTGACACCCCATAACTTGCTGCGACATGGAATAATGTTCGGTATTCACGCCAATAGCTTAAGCATAAGAGAATCTGATCTTCTTGGTTTAATTTAGGTGGTCTACCTTTGGCAGGAACATGCATTTTCAATTGCTCAACCATTAAATTAAAGGTTGACCATGATATGCCGGTATATCGCTTAAACTGTGTTTCAGAAAGCTTCTTTGAATCGATGTATTTCATTCAAAGATTATGCCTGAATGTTTAAGATTCTTCGGTACAAATAATCAGCAATAGATAGGTCGTTTTTTGATTTATGAAAGAGATCTAATATTGATACATAATGATTTTTTTAAATCAAAATTCAATAGGTTTTATTAATATTTATTTCTTTTGATTGGTTATTGATCCGAAAATGCCTATTTGATCAATCTTTCTATTCGGAGAGTTATAATAAGTTAATTATATTAAATTAATATGAAAGGTATTTAATAATATTTAAAACTTAGGGTTATTATCTCATTTTTTATAGAAACTGCGAATGAGATCTAAGTTTTGTATTCAAATAACTATTAGTAGGATAGAAAATTTCTGTCTTTTCCCCACAAGTGTTTAGGAGATAAAACTGATATAAGTGAAAGACATTTTAGACGTATGTTGAACGAGTCGGTTTGATACAAAAGATGGGAAACCTAAGCGAGTAGTTAACAGGCTACGGATTGGTAATGGAGAGGAGTGTACCCACTTAAAGTTCTATTTGTTTCATAGAGGAAGAGCAAGACACTACATTAGGCAATTATTTAAAAATTCATTTGAGATACAGCTTTTACAGTGAAAAATCAATGCATGAAATGTGATATAAGGCGTATACTCAAATTAACCATTACAATCACATAGGATTAGAAATGCTTCTTAAATTTGCGATTCGCTTTATGGCTGTCCTCCTTTCAGTACTTATCTTGGCTGCTATCGTTATTCAGTTCTTCTTCTCAAGCAAATTAACCACAGATTTGTGGATTATTGTAGTTCCTGTGATCTTGGGTATTCCAATTCTTACCTCAGTCGTCATTGCTAAAGACGATGAGTTAAGCATTCAGTGATACATACATGAATAATTAAAGTAATTATTTAAAAAGCCCATGCCAATGGGCTTTTTTCTTTGTACACGACAAAAAAGATAACTCATTGAAATAATGGCATAATACTTGTTTTTTGACGACGAATATGATAAAACATTTCAATGAGTTACATCTCATCTTAAAACAAATATCTAAAGTGGAACAAGTCACATGTAAAATGTTTTACACTGATTATGATTGCATTAATTGTAAAACAGACATGTAATCTTTCTTCTGCATCTAAAGCCTTACCCATCAAGTGCTTACCACAATCATTTTATCGACGTATACAACGCTTCTTTGCAGATCAGTATTTCGATTATCGTCAAATTTCTCAGTTAATTTTCAATATATTTTCATTCGATAAAGTCCAATTAACTTTGGATAGAACTAACTGGAAATGGGGAAAACGAGATATCAATATCTTGATGTTAGCCATCGTCTATCGTGGAATAGCGATACTTGTTGTTTCTCCTATGTTTAATGCTTCAGCTATTGGTGATTATGCATTACGCTGGGAAATCGAAACCTTATTTAGTTGTCTCAAAGGACGTGGATTCAATCTTGAAAATACTCGTTTAACAGACCCTAGACGAGTCAAGAAATTGATAGCAGTGCTAGCTATCGGTTTCTGTTGGTGCTATTTAACAGGTGAATGGCAACATGATCGAAAAAAAGCGATAAAAATAAAGAAGCATGGACGACTTTCAGTAAGTTTATTTCGCTACGGTTTGGACTATGTTCAAATGGCTATTCTACGTTTGATTGGTTTTGGAAAAAAAGAAGAATTTAAGAAAGTGCTCGCAATTTTAAGGAAGAAAAAGCCTGATAGGACAAGGGCCCTATGAAATTTGTCGTGTACAGAGAGATAAAAAGAAACCGAGGGATCGCCTCGGTTTCTTTTATATCGTTATTGACGTTTATTTTTCAACAAATGCACGTTCAATAACATAATCACCCATTACACCCATACGAGGGGATTCAACTAAACCATGTTGGTCAAGTAAAGCAGCCACGTCTTTTAGGAAAGCAGGGCTACCACAAAGCATTGCACGGTCAGTTTCACGATTGAAACGTGGCAAACCAATTTTTTCAAATAATTGACCAGATTCAATTGCGGTTGTAACGCGACCTTGGGTGTGGAAAGGTTCACGAGTCACTGTTGGATAGTAGATTAATTTATCTTTGATACCCAATTCTTCAAAGAACTCATTGTTTGGTAGTTCATTTAAGATTAAATCTTGGTATGCAAGCTCTGATACATAACGCGTACCGTGAACCATGATCACTTTTTCAAATTTTTCATATGTTTCAGGATCACGTAATAAAGCCAAGAATGGTGCTAGTCCTGTACCTGAAGATAACAGATATAGGTTTTTACCTGGCAATAAATCATCATGTACAAGAGTACCTGTAGGTTTTTTAGAAATAAGGATTTCGTCGCCCACTTGTACTTTTTGTAAGATAGAAGTGAGTGGACCATCTTGTACTTTAATTGAGAAGAATTCGAGTTCTTCTTCATAATTCGCACTCGCAATCGAATACGCACGCATTAAAGGCTTACCATTCACTTCAAGTCCGATCATCACAAACTGACCATTTTTAAAACGTAAGCTTGTATCGCGCGTGGTTTTAAAACTGAAAAGCGTGTCATTCCAGTGGTGAACATGAGTAATGCGTTCAACGTTAAAAGCAGCCATTAAAGGTCTCGATCACAGTTAAAAGAAACAGATTGCTATTCTAATCTAAAATCATTCTCTATAAACTGAATATATTTAATTGTGTTTATAAGAAAAAGTGATGAGCAATTCTGTGGTCATGCCGATCATCGGTTATATGCATTCTCCTTATCAGGAGAAATTTGGTATTCCAAGACAGCCAAATTTGGTGCAGGTGGAGTCCTATATAGAGTTGTCAGAACCTTATAATGATCTTTCGGCATTTGAGGGAATTGAAGACTTCAGTCATTTATGGTTATTGTGGCAATTCCATGATAATAAAAATACTGATAACTCCTTGAATCAAATGTCTAAATTTCGTCCACAAGTACGTCCACCTAGATTAGGTGGTAATCAAAAAATTGGAGTATTTGCAACGAGGAGTATGTATCGTCCATCTCCTATAGGTCTGTCGGTCGTTCGCTTTTTACGTGTTGAAAAATGTGCTAAGAGTGTTCGAATGTATGTGACGGGAAGTGATTTACTCAATAAAACTCCAATTTTGGATATTAAACCTTATATCCATTATTCAGATGCTGTGATGGATTCAGTCAGTGGCTATGCGCAAGACGAGCCGATTCGAAAGCGTGTTCTATGGAGCGAATTAGCACAATCAATTAAGCACAAGTTCATTCAAGAGAATGACACTCAGCCGAAAATCTTTGATGAGTTAGAACAAGTTCTATCTTTAGATCCACGGCCTGCTTATCATGATGATGCGAGTCGAATTTATAAAATGAAGTTTTTCACGTTCGATGTGAGTTTTAATGTTGACGATGACAAGATCAACATATTAAAGCTTGAAACTCTCAATTAGCATTGATATTAGTGTTGCTGCATCCAGAGCATGATAATTAACACAGTCATATGTATGATTTGGGCTGGAATAAAAGCAAGAGCAAATTTATATCCTCCTGTTAGCGCAGCGTTGATACTTTTCGCTAAAGCATGGGCAGCGAGTCCAATCATTAATGCAATCATAAGTGTTGTTGCTTGAACGGTATCAGGCTCTGCTTGGACAACGATTGCAGCAATTGCCGCATGTATTTCAAAAAGAGATGCGATTAATGTACCTAAAATCAGACCTGAACTACCGAGCCAAAGGTTGAGAGCATATACCGCGGCTTGAATTGCTGATAAGGCAAAAGTAATAATGATGGCATTTTTGAAGCTGAACATGCGGCTGTTATCATTGGTTGCGATTGTTTCACCATCGCCAATAGATGTCCGCATCAAATATAAAGCCCAAATAGATAGAACGATGGTAGAAATGATAGTTGGCAAAAATATGATTTTGAACCAAGCCAAGCTAATGCTTGCAACAATAATGAGCATTTGAATAAGCGTAGATACGCAGGACATCAAGGCAGCACCAGCATTTACATGAGGGTTCGCACCATTGTTACGAACTTCCATACCCAGATTTGCGATAGTTGCTGTGCTTGAGACAAAACCAGATGCCAAAGCAGAAAATACGATTGCATTTTTTGATGATAGAAGTCTTTTGGCAAAATGTGCTAATGCTTGTACAAATAGTATGAGGCTTAATAATTTCAAAATTGTATAGGGATTTAATACTGGTCCCCAAAATGCTTGGTTAGGTACTAAGGGCAGTGCAATCAGTATTAAAGCCAGTAGTAGCACGCCATCCCTTAATTCACTTTCATTAATCCACTGGTTTGCGAGCCCGTGAAGTGATTGTTTCGCAAAAAGTAGAATGGTCAGCGTCACTGCAAGCCCAGCAGCTAAATTGATATTCCATATGCAAACAGCACCAATGAAATAGGTCATTATGAGTGCAAGTTCAGTCGTCACACCAGGATCATCGGGTTGATTTTTAAGTGATGCAATACTTATAGCACCAATTAAAATTGCCCCCGTAATTCCTATTTCTAAATTAAATAAAAAGCACAGTGTTCCTAAAAGAGAGCTAATTGCAAAGGTTCTAAAACCAGCAAAGGTTTTGGTCTTATGTTTAGCTTTGCTTTGTTCTCGTTCTAAACCGATCAATAATCCACAACCGAGCGATACAGCAAAGATCATCATTAACTGATTTAAAGCCGTATTTTGTATTGATAAATCAAGTAAATCAGTCATGTCATATCCTTTCGCTTAGAGGATCATCGTTATTGTTTAGGCAAAATTGAGTTGAATTTATATACTTTAAAATTGCATAAATGCATCGCTCTATCTTAACCCTTTTTACTTTTATGGCTAAGTTATCTATATGTTTTTTAAAGTGCATTTAATCATTATTGAGTCATGAAATGATCTGGGAGATTTCAATAAATCTCTGTTATATTATAGAAATAGCTTGGGGTATAACAATGACGTTTAATTTTCAAATCGATATTTTTTGGTGCTTAGAACAATTACAAAAAGATGGACGAATCACTGAACGGGATAAATTATTAGTACAAACAACACATCGTCAAAAAGATGAATTGAAGTGGCATCCTTTACAGTGGGTTGCAAAATTTAATCTGAAAGATCAATTAAATCAAGAAACCATTTTAACACTCAATCGTCTATGTCTATGGTTAGCTGAAAAATCGCATGTTCCTTTGTTTGTCATTGATCCTCTAAAGGCTGATGTGACGGCATTAACCAGTGTTATGTCTCAAGAGTTTGCAGCTCGAAATCATATTTTGGCAGTAGAAGTTCACTCTGATCGTATTTTAATCGGTACAGATCAGCCGTTTATGATGGAATGGAAAAATAATTTAGAAAGAAGTTTGAGCCCAAAAAAAGTTGAAGCTGTACTATTAAATCCAGAACAGCTACAACGTTATTTGATTGAATATTATCAAGTTAGTCGAGCGGTGAGCTCTTCTCAAGGCACAAGTGCTTTTGACCGTGACAATAAGGGGGTCGAAGCTTTACTGCAATTAGGCGATACACAAAACCCTGATGCCAATGACCAGCATATTGTGAAACTGGTTGATTGGGTATTGCAATTTGCTTTTGAGCAGGGTGCAAGTGATATTCATTTGGAGCCTCGCAAAGACAAAGGCAAGGTACGTTTCCGTATCGATGGTGTGTTACATACTATTTATAACATGCCAGCCAATACGCTTACAGCAGTGATTTCCCGTATTAAAATCTTAGGTCGTATGAATGTTGCGGAAAAGCGTAAGCCTCAAGATGGACGTTTAAAAACACGTACACCGAAAGGTCAAGAAACGGAATTACGTCTTTCTACGTTGCCAACTGCTTTTGGTGAAAAGTTGGTCATGCGTATTTTTGATCCTGAAGTATTAGTGCGTAGTTTTCAGCAATTAGGATTTGAAGGGCATTTATTACACAGTTGGCAGCAACTGACACAGCATAGCCACGGTATTATCTTGGTGACGGGGCCAACAGGTTCAGGTAAAACCACAACGCTATATTCGTCTTTAAAGCAATTAGCAACTGAACAAGTGAATGTCTGTACCATTGAAGATCCGATTGAAATGTTGGAACCAAGTTTTAACCAGATGCAGGTGAATCCAAATATCGAACTTGGTTTCGCCGATGGTGTTCGCGCACTGATGCGTCAAGATCCTGACATTATCATGGTGGGAGAGATTCGTGACCATGACACCGCAAATATGGCGATTCAAGCAGCATTAACAGGACATTTGGTTCTTTCAACTTTGCATACTAATGATGCACCTTCAAGTCTGACCCGTTTGCATGATTTAGGCGTACAACCATTTTTAACTGCAGCAACGATTTTAGGTGTTCTAGCACAACGTTTGGTGCGCCGACTCTGCCCACTTTGTAAGCAAGAAACGGCAATTAATGAACAAGAGTGGGAGCATCTTACTTTTGATTATATGATGGATATGCCAACGACGATGTATAAAGCAGTTGGATGTGAAGCATGTCGCCATACAGGTTATAAAGGCCGTGTAGGTATTTATGAATTTATGCCAGTAAGTTTAGAGTTGAAGTCTATTATTAGTGCTCATGGCACACTGAATGATCTGAAAGCACAATCCAAGAAAGAAGGTGTTGAGCCACTGCGGATTGCAGGTGCACGCAAAGTCATTGAAGGTGCAACCACGTTAGAAGAAGTATTGCGTGTTGTTCCTTTAAGTTAAGCAAATTATTGATCTTCAGATTCACCTCATCTTCATTTGTTTTAAAGAGGTGGTCCCACTTGTTTGATCAAACAAAAAAAGCAGTACGCGCTGACATACTGCTATTTCCACGTTTATTATTATGCGGTTGTTATTATATTACTTCGTTAAAATCAGACGATTATTACGTGTTAAACGCAAGCGGTATTCTTCACCCGCATGCATTATGCGTATTTCCCGACCTAAGGCAAAAAGATTATTGGAATGCAACATTGGCAATGAATGAGCTGCATCTGTGCTACGTGTAAATAGGTTAAATGGTGCGTTCATTTGTTATGCTCCGTGGTGTGTTTTTTAGTGATTTAAATGATAATCATTATCGAATAGGCCTGTCAATGTAAATTTCAAGAATTTACAAAATCATTGATTATTGATGTTTTTAGCATGTGAAATTGTTGTTAAATTCATTAAAATTATTGTGAAAAAATAGAGATATTAGACTGTTATGGCAAAAGCTATAGTTGATGTTGCGATTGCAATTTTACTGCATAAATCTAAAGTGTTAGTGGGTTGGCGACAAGCAGATCAACATCAAGGTAATAAACATGAATTTCCTGGTGGAAAAGTCGAATTAGGGGAATCACCTGAACAAGCTTGTCGTAGAGAGATTTATGAGGAAGTAGGCATTGGTTTAAAAGAGTGGCATCCGTTTGATATTATTCGTCATGAATATGAAGATGTTATTGTTAATTTACATCTTTTTCATGCACACGTACCTGAGGAAATGCTCAATCAAATTCATCAACCTTGGACTTGGTATCAACGCGATCAACTAGCGAGTTTAAACTTTCCTAAGGCAAATGCTGTAATTCTGGAACGCTTAATCTGGTCTCATTTGATTAAGATCAGTGATCAAATTGATGCTTTACCACATCATAATTTTCAAATGTATTGGCGCATCCCAACAGCTGAAATTGAACAGATTGAACAGCAGTTAGAGATTTTAACTGATGAACAATTACAAAAAATTATAATAAATACTGATATTTATCAAAATATGAACATGGTTCTACAGTCTAGAGTGAAGACAATTCATCTTAAACAATCACAATTAATGGCACTTAAAAAAGGTGAATTGATTGTTGGTAAACGTTTTATTGCAGCCTGTCATGATGCTGTTTCATTACAACATGCACAGCATATAGGTTGTGATGCCGTATTTTTAAGTCCTGTGAAAGCGACTGAAACACATCCAAATGTAAAAGTATTGGGTTGGAATGATTTTGCTGCATTAGCTCAGAAGTGTGATATTCCAGTTTTTGCTTTAGGTGGCGTAGCACCTGAAGATTTAGAACAAGCCCAAAAACATCATGCTTATGGGCTTGCAGGGATTCGTCAATTTAGTTCAATTAATTGATCAAACTTGTTATAACGCTTGAATGGCTTTTTTAGCTTCTTGAGCTTTTACTGGATGATTCCGTGCTTCACTCGCTCGGAGCACAATAAACCAAAGTTGTTTTTTCATCGAGTTACTTTGCGCATAGCTTAAACCACGACGTGCCAAAGCTTCCGCATTTGCATATTGTTTGCGTTGGTCTGCAATCAGTGCCAAATACAAATAAGTTTCGGTCGCTTGGGGAGCAATACGTTGAGCTTGAAGAGCATAACGTTCTGCTTCCGCAAGTTGCTGTTGCTTATAAGCGACTTGGGTTTTTTGCATTAATGTTCTAAATGCTGGTAATTGACTCCCATCATTGAACTTTTGCTGTACTTTTTGCTCAGGTACAACCACTGGTACGTTTTGACGCTTTATTTCTTTCTGCTCATACGGCGTAATTTTTACATTCGATGCGGGCGGAGCAGTTTTCTTTTTCTGCGTGTTTGACGTACTTGGCGGTTCTCCCAATTTAATTACCACTTTTTTATTTGGAGGCGGTGCTGAATTACAACCTGCAAGCAGCAATATAACAATCACAATCGTTATTTTCTTCATCATATCCAATCATCCTTGTAACTTAGTTTTCACCGCTATAACTACCGCTCGAAATCACACGTGTAGAATTATGATTGGATAAATCGGTGTCCATTTGATTTTCACTTTCTCGAATATAATTGGTATTAGTATTGCCATCACCGTAATGATCCCCCTGAGTGTCTTCCTCGGATGGGATATTGGTTGGTTCAACTTCATAATGTGATTGGCCGCAGAGGGTTGCACGACGAGGTACAGTTTGTCGAAGTAGGGGAATATACATCGCGCCATCACAACCCTGCGCCGATAAATCACCAGTTGCACTGTCTATCCATTGCCATTCTACATTGTCAGTTTGACGAAGATTGACGGGTTCTTGACGAAGCTGTTTCATTACATTGGTCCAGACAGGTAATGCGCCTGAAGAACCTGTGAGACCAGTAACTTTATTATCGTCCAGACCTAACCAGACGACAGCGACATGATTGCCTGAATAACCAGCGAACCATGAATCGCGTGTATCATTGGTGGTGCCAGATTTACCAGCTAAATTTAAGGTTTCAGGTAAGCTGCCATAAGCTGATCGTCCAGTACCTGAACGCATAACTTGTTGCAAACCATAGTTCAAAATATAGGCAGCAGCAGGATCAATCGTTTGTTGAACATTTAAGCTATAACGTTCAAGCAAATGTCCTTTTGCATCAACAACAGTACGAATAGAGCGAGGAGGATATTTGAAACCACCTGTTGCAAAGTTGCCATAAATGCCAAGTACTTCCATTGGGGACATATTTACTGCACCCAAATAGATAGATGGATAAGCTGGGATATTTGAACTGACACCAAATTGTTTTAGCTTATTTGAAAATGATGATAATCCAAATTCATTTCCTAAACGAACAGCAGATAGGTTATATGAATTTGCCAAGGCTTGTTGCATAGGTACAACACCGTGTTCACCACCACTATAATTTTTTGGTGTCCAACTCTTATCGCCTTCTACTGGAATATTAACAGCGCTATCTTCAATCGGACTCGCCCACGTATAACGTCCAGATTCGATCGCATTTAGATAAATAATTGGTTTTAACAACGAACCGACTTGACGTTTAGCGTCTAGTGTACGGTTAAAGCCAGTAAAATCTTGGGTTGAACCAACAGCAGCAACCAATTCACCATTCTCAGGATGGGCAACAAGCACAGCACCTTGTAAGTTTTTCAAACGTGCTGGATTTGCTTTTGCTAAACGTTCAACAGAGTCTTTAAAAGCATTTTGAACTTGTGTCTGTGCAATAGGGTCAAGCGTTGTGAAAATTTTCAAGCCTTGATTGGTAATATCACTTTCTTGATATTCTGTACGTAATTGGCGACGTACGATATCAAGGAAATCTGGGAATTTTGCAGGCCCTAAAGTTGGTTTACTCACAATATTTAAAGGACGTGAGATTTCATCTTGATATTCTGTTTCGGATAAATAACCCATCACCATCATATTGTTTAATACAACATCACGGCGCTTTTTAGCCGCTTCAGGATTACGCCAAGGATTATATAAAGTTGGACCCTGTACTAAACCAACCAAAAAGGCCTGTTGGGAAATATTTAATTCACTCAGAGGTAAACCAAAATAGAATTGTGAAGCTAAGCCATAACCGTTAATTGAGTAATTACCATTTTGACCTAAATTTACTTCATTTAAATAGGCTTCTAGAATTTCATCTTTGCTGTAATGCAGCTCAATCAACAACGCCATAAGAGCTTCATTGACTTTACGTTTGAGCGTTTTTTCTGGTGAAAGATAGAAATTTTTAACTAACTGTTGGGTTAATGTCGAGCCGCCTTGACGTCGACCACCTGTTGCATTACTGACTAAGGCACGTGCTGTACCTCGAATAGAAATACCATGATGGTGATAAAAATTTCGGTCTTCTGTTGAAATTAACGCTTCAATTAGTGTTTTTGGTACTTTATTCAGCTTAATGAGGACACGGTCTTCATTATGTTGTGGATAGATACCACCGATTAATAGAGGTTCTAAACGAGCAATGCCTGTGCTAGAAGGTTTAGTGGAACGAATTTCACCAACTTGACCTTGATTGAAAGCAATCTCAAGCACCTGTTCAGGTTCATTACTATCACCATAGTCAAAACCACGTGTATGAACATACATTTGGTTGCCTTGAATGATGTAACTTCCTGATTTTTCATAGTTCGTGGTATTTTTATAGCCCAGTAATTTTAATTCTTGGACAAAATTATCTTGAGTAATGGGTGCATTCGCATAGATTTCTAATGGACGAGCAAATACCTTGGCTGGAATATCCCAACGCTGACCTTCAAATTTATTGCGAATAATATTATCCAAACGGATCAGATAGATACTAAAGGCAATAAACACACCAATCACTAAAATTGAAAAAATTAGTGCTAGAAAACCAATACCACGTTCACACTTCATAGACTTGCGTTAAAACCGAAACAATGTGAGTAATGATGCGATAGCTTATTGTCATTTTGCAATCATAAAACTGTGAATAAATAGCAACATGCAATAAAAACTTTCAGAAGGTGTTGACATTAATCGTATAGAAAAACAACGAATAGGCATTTTTATACTTTTTAATCAATCATCAACGAAAATTTGATTGTTAATGATATGATAGTCAATAGTCGCGGTGGAGCTGAGTTATTCGTGCAAATTTCACATAAATCCTTTCGAAATATTGGTCTAATTGGGCGACCAGATAAGAATTCTGTAGTAGAAACGTTATGTTTAATTCATGATCATTTGATCACTTTAGGCTTAAATCCCGTTTTTGATCAGGAAACAGCCAAACTTGTACCTTATAGTTATGGTCAGACCGTGAGCCGTAATTTATTAGGTGAAGTGGTGGATCTGGTGATCGTTGTGGGTGGCGACGGTTCTTTACTTCATGCGGCACGTGCTTTAGTCAGATACAATACACCGGTTATTGGGATTAACCGTGGTCGACTCGGATTCTTAACTGATATTAAGCCGGCAGAAGCAATTTTTAAACTGGATCAGGTACTACAAGGTCAATTTCAACTAGATCGACGTTTCTTGCTCGAAATGGAAGTCCGTACCAATAACGAAACCATTTATGATGCAATTGCCCTAAATGATGTAGTGTTACACTCAGGTAAATCGGTTCATATGATTGATTTTGAGCTCAGTATTGATGGGCAATATGTCTATCGTCAGCACAGTGATGGTTTAATTGTCTCAACACCAACAGGCTCGACCGCTTATTCGCTTTCAGGCGGTGGGCCAATTTTGCATCCAAGTATGGATGCGATCGCACTCGTACCAATGCATCCACATACATTATCATCTCGTCCAATCGTTGTCGGTGGGCAAAGTGAGATTAAGATCACCATCCGTGAAAATCGTGTCTTACCGATGGTGAGTGCGGATGGACAACATAGTGTTGCATTAAATGTAGGTGATACGGTGCATATTCGTAAACATCCGTTTAAACTAAGCTTATTACATCCACCTGGTTATGATTTTTATATGGCTTGCCGTACTAAACTGGGCTGGAATCAAGATTTTGAATCTTTTCAACAGGATGACTCATGAATATTGAACAAATGCTCGCTATTTTAAATCCTGAAATTGTTGAGCGCCTGAAAACTGCTGTTGAAATTGGTAAATGGCCAAATGGTATTGCATTGACCAAAGAGCAACGTGAAATTTGTATGCAAGCTGTTTATGCATGGGAAATGGAAAATTTACCAAAAGAACAGCGCAGTGGTTATATCGACCGAGGTACGAAAGAAGAAGGTGAAGAGTGTGATGATGATCATCACAAAAATGAGCCTGAATTTAAGCCGATTCGTTTTGTTTAGTTAATATAAGTAGTATTTAAAGCGATGATTTTAATAAAGTCATCGCTTTTTATTACGCTGTCTATTATTGATGTAATGTCTTTAAATAAAATACTGATTACTTTAACGAATAATTTAATGGTTGCTCTTTATATATTTTATTTTTAGGATCAAAAAGATATAGTTTTGTAGAAAAGGTGATTTAAAAAATCACCTTATTTATTTTTTGGTTTAAAAACGATTGTCCCAAAGCTCTTTTGCTTTAATCATTGCTTCATCATAACTATTCACAGCACCTATGGTATACAAAGCAATTCCCATCGTTTCGATCACTGCCATTTCGCCATATTCATGCTTTTGCTCACCGAGCCAAACTTCTTTAAATACTGCTAGATCAAGTTCTTCTTCAATTGGGCTGCGGTCAGGTGTTAATTTTGGTAGCTCGTGTTCATATAGCTCGCCGTTTTTAATCCCACAAATTAAGGTTTTGGCATCAGGATTACGCTCAAACTCACCACCTTCACCTTTAATCACAGCACTATTTTGATAGCCTAAACGAAAAGCGGTGTGTTGATGAGAAGTCCGATAAGCAGGGTGGAAAATTGCCTGTAAAGTCGCTTTGGCGTTAAACGGATTAATTAGACGAGCAAGGGTGTGAATTGGAGAACGTAAACCCATCACATTGCGGAGTGAGATCAATTCACTCAGAATTGGTGAAATGGCTTCAAGTGGCAAAAATGCAAAATTATTTTGTTCAAGTTGTTTACGGACATCTTGCTCATTCTCACAAATAGAATAGCCTAAGTATTGTAAAACTTGTTCCGTATAAACACGGTTAATGGTATGACCCGATGCGCCGTGCATCACAATTCTATAGCCATGATGAGCCAGTGTTAATGCCGCCAATAAAAACCACGGATAGTGCTTACGCTTGCCTGCATATGATGACCAGTCAAGATCGACATCAAGTGGCTGAAAATTGAGTTGATCACGTGTGGCTTGAACAAAACCAGCCAATTCATCGACAGATTCTTCCTTAACACGTAAAAGCATTAAGAATGCACCCAACTGAACATCCAAGACTTCATCTTTTAAAATCATGCTAAATGCTTGATAGGCTTCTTCATAACTGAGCGAACGAGAACCTGTTTTCCCTTTACCCAAGATACGAACATACTGAGCAAAGGGGTGTTCTACAGTTTTATAAATATTTCGTTTTGTATTCATGATCGTATGAGAAGTCTTCGCCAACAATAAAAGGAATATGACATAAAAGTGACGTATTTAGCGTAAAAAAATATGAGGAGCTGTCTAATCAATAAACAATTAGCGTTTGCTTATGCCGAGTGCAAACAAAATTATTGACCGAATCAGTCTAGTGATTTGATGTAAACGGAACATGACATCCAATCTAAAAATCATTAGCATGGCTGCAAATCGAATTTTTAAAAACAATGAAAGCGAAAGGAAATAATGATGTTAGCTTACGATGCAGATTTGGAACTCTTCCGTGATAACTTTAAACGTTTTATGAGCGAGCAAATTGCACCTCATTATGATCAGTGGGAACGCGAAGGCATTATGCCACGTTCAGTTTGGTCTTCATTGGGTGAAAATGGCTTTCTCTGTGTAGATGTACCAGAAGAATATGGTGGTTATGGTGTACCAACCCATTATTCATTAATGTTAGTTGAAGAATCTGCACGTGCGGGTTATTGCGCATTATCAACTGCAATTTCTTGTCATTCTGAAATTGCGGCACCGTATATTCAACATATTGGTACAGAAGAGCAAAAACAATATTGGTTACCAAAAATGGTATCAGGTGAGGCAGTTGGTGCAATAGGTATGACCGAGCCAGGTGCGGGTTCTGATTTGCAGGCTATGCGTACTAGTGCAATCCTACAAGGTGATCACTACATTCTAAATGGATCAAAAACATTTATTTCAAATGGTCAACATGCGGATGTTGTTGTTCTTGCAGTAAAAACTGATCCACAAGCACGTGCTAAGGGTGTGTCGTTACTACTGGTCGATACTCATCTCGAAGGTTTCAAGAAAGGTACTAACCTCGATAAAATTGGCTTGCACTCGCAAGATACGTCTGAATTGTTCTTTGATAATGTCAAAGTACCAAAAGATCAATTGCTTGGTAATGCTGGTTCTGGTTTTGCTTATTTGATGCAAGAATTGCCTCGTGAACGTACAGCAATTGCATCTACAGCTTTAGGTGCAATTCGTGGTGCAATTGATTTAGCTACTGCTTATGTAAAAGAGCGTCAAGCATTTGGTCAGGCAATTTCGCAGTTTCAAAATACGCGTTTTGTATTGGCTCAAGCGAAGATTGATGAGTTGGCAACAGCAGCTTTCTACAATCAGAACGTAGAGCTTTATATGGAAGGTAAGTTAGATGTTGAAACGGCTGCTGCACTGAAAAGTTTCAGTACAGATATGCAAATGAAGGTATCTGATAACTTACTTCAGTTATTTGGTGGTTATGGTTATATGACTGAATATCCAATCTCACGTTTCTTTGTTGATGCTCGTATTCAGCGTATTTATGGTGGTACCAACGAGATTATGAAAGAAATCGTAGCTCGTGGATTGATTGGTAAATCATAAGCCGACTTTGATATCCTAAGCCTGCTTTTAGCAGGCTTTTTTATTGTTCTTCTGTTGAATATTGAATCACTGGATAAGTTTTCTGTTTAGGGAGCTTTTGTAAAGCACGATTGATATCAAGCAGAAATTTATCTGCTTCATCTTGGTTTGGCCAATGATTGATGTGTGCTGAATTAGCAGGAGACTTTCACTTGGGAGATTCTAGGCAGCTAACCGATAAAAGTCTTCTGCCATTTGATT
>NZ_JAMFKZ010000022.1:0-41436 GCF_023488045.1 Acinetobacter sp. ANC5681 | reverse complement strand
CGGATATTACAAAATATATAGAGTTATTTTATAATCAGCGAAGAATTCAAAAAGGCTTGGATTTTAAGACACCAAATCAAATGCAGAAGACTTTTATCGGTTAGCTGCCTAGAATCTCCCAAGTGAAAGTCTCCTGCTAATTCAGCACACATCAAGTATAGATTACGTTGGGCGAAAACATATTTGAAAAAAGCAGGTTTATTAGAAACGATTGATAGTAAATATTTTAGGTTAACTAGTTTGGGGCAATCTTTAAATCTAGAAAGAATCGAGTGTTTTAGTAGTAAATTTCTATCTCAATATGAAGGATTTAATGAATTTCGCAATAATGACAAGAAGAGCGGTACCTCAATACAAAATCTTTTTGAAGAAGAAAACGACTCTACACCAGAAGAAATTATAAGTATTGAATTTAACAAGTTAAATCAATCAATTAAAGATGATTTGATTGAGAAAATAAAATTGAACTCTCCTCAGTTTTTTGAAAGACTGGTAGTTGATTTATTGGTTGCTATGGGATACGGAGGTTCACATCATGATGCTGCACAAGCAATTGGTAAAACAAGTGATGGTGGTATTGATGGTGTGATTAGCGAGGACCGTCTAGGTTTGGATAAAATTTATATTCAAGCAAAGCGCTGGGAAAATACCGTTGGTCGCCCAGATATACAACAGTTCAAAGGTGCTTTAGCTGATCAAGTTGCTAAGAAAGGTGTTTTTATTACAACATCGAACTTTAGCAAGGAGGCAGTTGAGTCAGCTAAGAAATCAGGCATTGTACTAATTGATGGCGATAAGCTAACTTCATTGATGATTGAATTTGGATTGGGTGTTCAAATTGAAAGAAATTTTCATATCTACAGAATAGATCAAGATCGGTTTGATGAAGATAGTTTTTAAGAGCGCTCAGTCGCTCTTTTTTATTACTTAACTTTGTCTAAAGCTCTATTTTTAAAATATATAAATTATTAAATATTATGATCTTAAAAATATATCTTAACTTGCTATAAGAATAATTAAGATATATCTTAATATGCATAAATTGTGCAATATGAGAAAAATAAAGATGAGACATCAATCAGATCATCGTGAAAATGAACATGATACACATCATCGAGAGCATCACCGTTCAGGTCGTCGCGGTCGCTTATTTGAATCAGGACGTATGAAGCTGTTAGTGCTGCATTTAATTCAGCAAAATCCCAAACATGGTTATGAAATTATTAAAGAAATTAGTGAGTTAGTGGGTGATGGTTATACACCAAGTGCAGGAACAATTTACCCAACTCTCACCAGTTTAGAAGAAATGAGCTGTATTTCTTTGCTCGATGCCGAGCGTAAACAATACCAAGTCACTGAATATGGCGAAACGTACCTGAAAGATCAGCAAGAAATGTTGACAGCTTTATTGGAAAAACTACGAATTAGACGTGAAATCCATAACAACGATCAACTGATAGAGATCCATCGAGCAATGGAAAATCTAAAAACAGCATTACGATTAAAACTCAATATTGCCGATCTACAGCAAGAACAAATTTATCAAATTGCTGAAAAGATTGATCAAGTCGCAATTGCGATTGGACGTTTATAAACACCTTATCCAATATTAATTTAGAGAAAACTTATGAAACAACATCAATACCATGTCACCGTACAACATTTAAAAGATGCGAAAGGGCAAGCGTCAACTTATACCGAACGTTTAGAGTTTTATACTGGAAATCATGATGATATTTTTCAGATCGTTGAACGTTTAAATAGTGCTGATTTTTTTGATGATCAAACCACGAAAGCTTTTGCGGTGGGTTTAAAACTTTTCAGCGAAGTGATGCTCGAAAATAAAGATCATCCACTATTCGAAGAATTCTTGCCGCAGTTCGGTCAATTTATGAAGAATCTAAAGCAACATGTAAAGAAACAGGCTGAATGAGTATGGGGGCAAATGGCATGCAACAAACAAAGAAGACTTTCTTTACTAAATTACCTGCAAAATATGCTGCTTGGATTATGCCACTATTATTATCAGGGCTGATGAGCGCAATATTATCATTGATGAACTTACTAATGAATGTTGGGCTAATAGATGGATTCGCAACGAAGTGGCTGTCAACATGGCTGTTTTCATGGTTGATTGCCTATCCTGTCGTGCTTATGTTTTTGCCTGTTGTTCGACGCTTAACAAGCTTTATTGTGGAAATGTCACCACATTGATATATCAAGCTGTTGAATAATAATACAGATTGTCTCATGCGTAGCACTCTGCGTATTACCAAAAGACTATATTGAATACTGTTGATATTGTTAAGATCAATAAAACAACTCATTACAATAGCATAGGTAAAAGAGAGTAATATCATGAGTAATAATAACAATTACGATATTTCTGATTCAAAAGATTGTGAAACTTATATCAATCAGTTTATTCAAGAATTTACGATTCGCTCGGCAGAAATTGGTAAGGGCACAATCATTAAGCGAGCCTTGCCGAGTCGTCAGAAGCGTTTGGTGGGGGCATGGTGTTTTCTGGATCATGCAGGGCCAGTGAGTTTCCCCGCTGGAGATGGTTTGGATGTAGGACCGCATCCACATATTGGTTTGCAAACTTTTACATGGATGATTGAAGGCACCATGATGCACACCGATAGTCTTGGTTCAAAACAACTGATTCGTCCTAAGCAAGTGAATTTAATGACGGCGGGGCGAGGAATTTCGCATACCGAAGTTGCACCCGACATTGAAACCAAAATGCATGCAGCACAGCTTTGGATTGCTTTGCCTGATGACAAGCGCAATATGGAGCCAAAGTTTGAGCATTATCCAGAACTACCTGTGGTCAGTAAGGATCAGGTTGAATTTACCATTTTGGTGGGGGATTTTCTTGATATGGTTTCTCCTGTGCAAGTACATACACCTTTGGTTGGTGTGGACTTAACCGCACAAGCGAATACTAAAACCCGTATTCCACTCAATCCAAACTTTGAATATGCTTTTATGGCACTTGAAGGCATTGCTCAGGTCAATGGGCATGAACTCAATGCCGATAATATGGTGGTGTTGGAAACGGGGCTGACTGAAATCGAAGTTGAACTGACTGAAGGTCATCGTGTGTTACTCATCGGTGGTGAACCGTTTGAGTCGCCAATTTTGCTGTGGTGGAACTTCGTTGGACGTACGATGCAAGATTTACAGCAAGCACGAGAAGATTGGATCAATCATGATGCCCGTTTTGGTGAAATTCCTGATTATCAAGGGAAGCGTCTCGAAGCACCTGTACTGCCTGAGCAAATGAGGGCATCGAAATGAGTATAATAGCGAGTGCAAAAGTTCTAACTTTACCTGAACCGTGGAAAGGGGAAGTAACGAGAGGAACACACCAATTTCTAACCGATAAACCCGAATCTTTTGGAGGGCATGATACGGAACCTGCACCTTATGATTTTCTGACTGCAAGTTTAGCATCATGTACCATGATTACCTTACGCATGTATGCGCAGCATAAACAAATAGACTTGGGTGATTTTCAGTGTTGAAGTTGATTTTCATACCAACCGCGAACAGCAAGAAAAGATGACACGTCGTATTATATTTGAGCAGATTCCATCACCAGCGTTACAAGAGAAGTTGCTGAATGTATGTAGTAAAACACCAGTGACGAAAACTTTGTTACGCAGTTTAGACATACAAACCGTGATTGTTTGAGACTAAAATGCTATTGTGCTTGGGCAAATCATAATTCTAAACGTAACTGTGAGAGGGATTCACACAGCAGTTGCGTAGACAAAGCAGGCACAAAAATGATTACCTTACATTACCTACAATGCTCACGTTCGTTCCGTATTTTGTGGGCATTAGAAGAGCTTGGTATGGACTACCAAGTTGAGTATTATCAGAGATTACCTAGCTACGCAGCTCCTGAAAGTTTGAAACAGATTCATCCGCTAGGTAAAGCACCAATTCTGGTGGATGATGAGAATGTCATTGTGGAGTCGGCTGTTATTTTGGATTATCTGCAACAGCAGTATGATGTTAAACAACAGTTCAAACCACAGCAATTCAAAGATCAGCTCCAATACTCGTATTGGATGCACTACGCTGAAGGCTCTCTCATGCCTTTATTGGTGATGACTCTCGTCATCAATAATGTGAGTAAGCATGTTCCGTGGATTATTCGACCTGTTGCTGAAAAAATTACCGATGGCGTGAAAGCTGGCTTTGTTCGCCCTCGAATGAAAGAACATATGCTATATCTGGAGCAGTATTTGGGAGAGCATGATTATTTTGCTGGAGCTTTTTCGTTTGCAGATATTCAAATGGCATTTCCACTGATTGCAATTCAAAATCGACTACACGGGAAATATCCCAACATTCAGGCTTTTGTCCAGCGTATTCAGCAGCGTCCAGCGTTTCAGCGAGCTGAGCAGAAAAGCCTGCACTCTCAATGTGCTTAAAGCCAGATATAGAATGAGAAAGGGGAAACAGATCGTTTCCCCTTTCTCATGTTATCAATGTATTAACGCTTGATTACGATGGAGTCAATGCCGCTATGTTGCAGGGTTTGCTGGGCTGCCAGAGCCGCATCCTGACTATCATAAGGGCCAGAGAAAACACGGTACCATGTCTGGCCATTTTCCACTGTTTTAACCACATCGGCAGATAAACCATTCAGAATAATTTCTGCTCGACGTGCATCAGCACTGTCAGGATCAGGATAGCTACGTACTTGTAAGATATAACTGGCTTGAACTGGTGCAGTTGGTTCAGTCGAGGTGATCGTTATTGGATCTTCAGTGGTCGTTTCAGGTTTTGGTGATTCAATAATCACGACATTACCTTGTTGTTTGGTTTCAGGGACAGCCTGTTCAGGGATTGGAGTAACTTGTTGTTGTGGCAACAAATCGTAGAAACGATAATCTTTGTTGGTATCTTCTTCTTGATAATGATCGGAGGTTACCTGATTTTTTGCTGGAACAGGTTGCCATGGTTGCCATAGCGTGAGCATGACACCAACACATAGAATCGCAAGAATCGCGACAAGCATTCCCCACCACTTTGGAATAAGTGGTTTTTTCGGCTTGTTTGGTCGTTCAGATACACCACGTTGCGTTTTTCCAAACACCTGAAATTCCTCTTGATCCTATTAGATTATTTGTAACTTGAATCTTGTTAAAAACAAAGCATTATGTTTGAAAATAATGCTTTGTTTAAGATATTGCCGACCAATGATAGGCTAAGTTTAAAAGTAGATCTGTATAACGTTGTTAACAACAATATTTCAGATTCAAACTTTTTATTGCAACTGTGTGTATTGATTACATCGCTTCAGGAGCAGATACACCCAGTAACTCTAAGCCATTACGTAAAACTTGCTGTACGTTAATTGAAAGTAATAAACGCGCTTGTGATAAAGGAATATTTGTTTCATCAACAAATTTAACGCCATCTTGAGCATACCATCCATGAAATAGCGCAGCTAAGTCTTTTAGATAATTACCAATTTGATGTGGTTCGTAGACATTCGCAGCACGAATCAAAATTTCAGGATAAGCTGCTAATTTAGCGAGAATCTCTGTTTCAGTCTCTAATGCTAAGAGATTAGCAACTTGGCGAGCAGATGCGACATCAAATGTAATGCCTTTCTCTTTCGCGCGGTTCAAAATGCTATTTACACGTGCATGGGCATACTGAATGTAGTACACCGCATTGTCTTTGCTTTGAGAAACGGCAAGGTCTAAATCAAAGTCGATATGCTGTTCAGATTTACGCATCACGTAGTAGAAACGCGCCGCATCGTTGCCGACTTCTTTACGTAGATCACGTAAAGTCACGAATTGACCTGAACGAGATGACATTTGTACCATCTCGCCACCACGCCATAAACTCACGAACTGAACTAAAAGAACAGTCAGTTTTTTAGAGTCGTAACCCATTGCATCAATCGCAGCTTTTACACGTGAAATATAACCGTGGTGATCTGAACCCCAAATATCAATCAGATCAGTATAACCACGTTGTAGTTTATTCAAATGGTAAGCAATGTCAGATGCAAAATAAGTGGTTTGACCATTACGACGTTTGACCACACGGTCTTTCTCATCGCCAAATTCAGTTGATTTAAACCAAATATTGCCATCTTTTTCATAGAGAAAGCCACGTTGATCAAGCGTCGCAAGTGCTTCATCAATTTTTTCGGTTAGCGAAGCTTCGCTAAACCATTCATCAAAAGTCACGCCAAAGTCAGCAAGGTCATCTTTGATATCATCCAAAATGGCATGTAAAGCCGCTTGGTGAAATACGCGATAGCCCGCACCTAACTGTTGTTGTGAATTGGCGATTAAGCCGTCAATGTGTTTTTCTTTATCACCAGACAGAATAACTTTATTGCCTTCGGCATCAAGTTCTTCAGCATATTGAACATCTTCAGGCACATCATTGTAAATGTCAGCAACTGGACGAACGTGTGCATCGCCATCTTGATCAATAATGCTTTGTGCGATTTCTTTAACATAGTCGCCTTGATAGGCATTTTTAGGGAAAACAAGCGTTTGCCCAGTTAACTCTAAATAACGTAAATAAGTTGATGTTGCCAAAATATCCATTTGGCGACCTGCATCATTGACATAGTACTCACGGTCAACTTGTGCACCTGTTGCTTCTAAAAGATTCGCAACAGTCATGCCGTAAGCTGCACCACGACCATGTCCCACATGCAGACTAGATGTTGGGTTTGCAGAAACAAATTCGACTTGGATTTTTTTAGCTGCATTGGCTTGGCTGCGTCCATATTGGTCTTTTTGTGCTTGAATTTGATCAAGTACAGCGAAGCGTTGGTCTGCATTTAAAAAGAAGTTAATAAAACCAGGACCTGCGATTTCTGCTTTTGTAATGTCAGCGACTTCAGGCAGTGCTGCTAAGATTTTTTCAGCAAGATCGCGTGGTTTCATACCAGCAGCTTTAGAGCCGATCATGGCAATATTGGATGCAAAGTCACCGTGACTTCGGTCTTTGGTACGGGTTAAATGGCTCGTGTTTGTCCAATCTGAAGGAAGTACCCCTTGTTGTTGAAGGGATTGTACCGCATGATCAAGAGCTGCTTGTATTGCCGTATTCATAGTTACCGAAATAAATGTCGCGGAAAAACGTCAAATATAGCAAATTTTAGCGGCTTAAGGGGAGAGTGATTGAAGTGGAATTAACATATTCATATAAATCTTTTCAGACTTTTATTTTTCAATGTGGTGATGGGGATGCTATATCGACGATAGATATAGCATTTTTCTCTTTAAGCTTGTAAAACCTGTTCGAGTAATTCATCACTTGGTGCGAAATAATATGCCCCATCAATCGCAGTAGTGAAATGCAATAAACGGTCATGAATACCGTCACCTGTGGTACCAAACATTCGTTTTAACATGGCATCAATAATGCTCAAATTATTGGTATAGGCAACAAAAAATAGACCTTGTTCACCTTTACCATCACCATAAGGCAAACTGTGACGCAAGATTTCCATTTCTTCGCCATCCTCATCTTCTACCACGGTACGTGCGACATGCGAATTTTGGGGTTTGATGTCATCATCAAGTTCAATAGATTCAAGTTTGGTACGTCCAAAAACATGTTCTTGAGCATCGACTTTGAGTTGTTGCCATTTTGCTAAATTATGAATATAGCGCTGTGCGAAAATAAAACTGCCATCTGCAAAAGCCCCTGCTGTTTCTGCAAGGAGGGCAGCTTCAGCACGGTCATCTGGGAATTGAGGATTTTCTGTACCATCAATAAAGCCTGTCATATCGCGACCATCAAAGAAACGGAAGCATGCGCGCTCATCTAAAACATCAACTTTGCTTTGAATACCATTGAAGAAAGCTTGACTGATCGCAAAGCAGATATCAGCACGAGCACTCGCAATGTGTATAAATACATCCGCGGGAACCACAGGCATGTCAAAAGCCCCATGTTGCGGGTCAAGCTGTCTAAAGTCCTCAGGTGTCTGAGAATAAAGCTTTGACCAAAGCTCAGGACCAAAGGCAATCGCTGTTTTAATTTGATCGTTAGGGTGTTGGGTAATCAGACGATCACGGGTTGAGAGTAAAGCTTCAATCTGCTGTTTGAGTTCAGAAATACTTAAATCTTTTAAACGCAAAACAATAAAACGGGCATGATCAGAAGGTAATGGAAGAATGACGGATTGAGCAGTCATGAAGCTCTCCTTAGTTCGTTATTTTTAAATGATACAAAGGTATGATTTTGCCCGATGTGAGCAGTGCTTAATAGCTTATTTTTGACGATTTTTGCGATATTGATAATCGTTAAATAATAGTCGACATAGCATCCAAGTATTGGATGCTAAGATTGGAAACATTTAATTGGTTTTAAAATTCGGTAAGAATTTTTGTACTGCAAAAATAACGGCAAAGCAAAGCGCCATACATAAAACGATACTGAGACCTGTGGCAATATTTAACGCCGCACTAGACCACAAGCCAACCGTCACAGCCAATTGAGCCAGTAAGAATGCCCAAGTCACCATTTGTTTAGGTGAATGTGCAAGTAAGCGTGCGCTTAGTGCAGGAATCACCAGTAATGCACCCATAAGGAGTGAGCCAACAGCACGGAGCGCAAGTACTGTAAATAGCGCCAATAACAGCATGAAAATCAAGCGTTGCCAATTGGCTCTCACCCCTTCACTCATTGCAATATCGGGATCAATTGCAATTTGAATTTGTGCAGACCATGAACGATACAAAACGATAAGCGAACCTACAATCACGACCGCAAACATGGGTAAATCAGACCATTCAATACTAAGAAGATCGCCAAATAAGTAGCTTAATAATTCGGGGCGTAAACTCGGAATATGCTGAATTAATAACAAACCTGAGCACAGTAATGTCGCTGAACTTAATGCGAGTAAGGCATCATTAGGGAGGCGAGAGTCATGCAGTACCCATAAAATACCAACCAGTAAAGCAGCCAGAAAAGCGACCCCTAACCAAAAGGGTAGATGTAGTAAGGCTGCAATAGCGACCCCTAATAGCGTGCCATGTGCCATGGTATCAGCAAAAAAAGACATTCTGCGCCAAAGCATCAGACAGCCGAGTGGTGCTGTCAGAAATACCAAAAGTGACCCCATGATCCAAGCAGGTAATAGCAGTTGTAACCATTCCATCATCGCTTAGACCTTCGGTTCAGGGTGAATGTGTGGGCGTGGATCATGAGAACAGGGTTCCGCATGATCGCTATGTCCACAATGATTGTGATGATGCTGATAGAACATCCGTTGCGTACCAAAAATCGCTTGGTATTCAGGATGCTGCTGAATACTTTCAGGTAAACCACTACAACAAATGTGTTTGTTCAGACAAACAACGCGATGCGTGCCTTGCATTACCCATTGTAAATCATGTGACACCATCAATACTGCACAACCGTAGCGTTCAGGTAGGCTTCTCACATAGTCGTAAAGCTCAGCTTCGGATTGAATATCCAAACCTTGCATAGGTTCATCAAGCACCAGGATATCGGGTTGGCGGAGTAGTGCACGTGCCAGTAAAACCCGTTGTCGTTCGCCACCTGAAAGTTGTTGTACTTTAGAGGCTTGTAATTTTTGAATGCCCGTATCTCGGATAATTTCTTCGCGTAAATCAGCGGCACAAATTTCTAAATCAAGTAAGTCTTGAACACGTAAGGGAAGACTGGCTGAGGGGTTGAATTTTTGTGGGACGTAGGCCAATTTTAATTTCTTGGAAAAGTGAACTTTTCCTTTATTTGGCGACATAATGCCAAGCAAGATTTTAATTAATGTTGATTTGCCAGCACCATTGGGACCAATTAGTGTCACAATTTCTTTTGCCTGCAATGCAAAATCAATATTTCTTAAAATATCTCGTTCGTCGCGTCGAACAGAAATATTCTCCAACTGAATAAGTGGAGCGCTTATTGGCGTGTGTTGCACTGATGACATTTTCCAGAAATTTCAATAATGCTGTGTTGGGCAGCAAATTGGTCAGAAGCAGCAAGTTGATCGAGCTGTTGAATTAATCCTTGTGCTGAAGCCTCTTTCACTGAATGACATTCAGTGCAAATCAGAAAAGCAGCTTGATGCCCTTCACGTGGATGGCAACAAGGAATATAGGCATTAATTGAGGTCAGTCGATGAATTAGACCTTTTTCTAATAAGAAGTCTAAAGTTCTATAAACTGTAGGTGGGGCAGCAGGGCGGTCTGCTTGACCTTTGATTTTAGCCAGTAAGTCATAAGCGCCCATTGGAGCAGAAGCATTTAGAATGAGTTCAAGCACTTCTTTACGTAAAGGTGTTAAGCGAGCGCCAACTGCAGTACACAAAATTTCTGCTTCAGCAATGCGAGCCTTAATATCGTGATGACCGTGAACACCATGTAAAGCATTGTTATGTTCATGTGAACAAGAACTCATAGGTAGACCTCATTGTTTTTGTAGAATCTATTGCTTTTCATTCGCTCATCGCCTTTATGATATTGCAATAGACCCATTATCATAACATGCAATTCAATTTAACCATCTATATAAGTTGAAGCTCGACAGGCGAGCGCGACAAATCTAAAAAAGACATAGGTGTTTTTTAACTTTTGTTATATTATAACACGCTTCTCTGAGTTGAGTAATGTTGTGATGTCCCGCCTAATAGTATTTGTTTTCTTTTCAATGTTAAGCACATGGGGATGGACTCAAAGTTTAGTTGTTTCAACACATCCAATTTATTTAATTGCTAAAGAGGTTACAGCAGGCATAGAAGAGCCTGTTCTGTTACTTGGCGATCAAACAGGACATGATGTACAACTCACACCCGCTCATCGTAAGGCGATTCAAGATGCTTCGCTGGTATTGTGGCTAGGTAAAGTACATGAAGCACCTTTAGATAAGTTGCTTAATCAAAACCCTAAAGCAATTGCACTTTTAGATTCTGGTATTTTGACGATTTTACCGCAGCGTAGTTTACGCGGTGCTGCATTGGCAAACACTGTAGATAGTCATGTGTGGTTAGAGCCAAACAATGCAGTGCGAATTGCTTTCTTTATTGCAACTTTACGTTCACAACAATATCCAGAAAATAAAGCCAAATACATGGCGAATGCAAAAGAGTTTTCGCAACAAATGCTGCAGGTTTCACAGCAATATGAAAGTTCCAATAAAGCAAAACCTTATTGGTCTTATCATGATGCCTATCAATATTTAGAAAGAGCACTCAATTTGAAATTTGCTGGAGCATTGACTGATGATCCTCATATTGCACCCACAGTAGCTCAAATTAAATTCTTAAAAGATAGTCGCCCTAAAACACAAATGTGCTTGTTGGCTGAAACATCAGCAAGTCGTGGTCAATATCAAAAGCTAAATCCAGTCGTGTTCCAACCAGTTGATGAAAGTATGCGTGGTCAAGATAATTTTGTTGCTGCATGGAAAAAATTGGCTTCAAAAACCGATAAATGCGTATTAAGTACTCAAAAATGATGAAAAAAATAAAAATGAGTTGACTCTATCGTCGGAAAATATGCTAACGAAAAAAACAGACTTAAGTCGAGAAAAGATTGCATGTTCAGGGGTGTAACTCTATAATGCCTGCGATTCGAAACGATCATCAATAAAACTTGTCAAGCAGTTATGTTGTGAGTGGATAAAAAATGAGCCAAACTAGTCGCTTGATTGACCGACGATTAGCAAAAGCTTTGGTCTTCTTACAAGCGTGTATGATTCCTGTTGCAGCTTTGCTTGCATGGATGATGAAAGACACCACTGCTGCTCTAAGTGCTGCGCTTGGGGCTTTGGTATGTTGGTTGGCACATTGTTATTTTGCTTGGCAGTCGTTTAGAACGGCAGGCGCAAGAGCATCAAAACAAGTCATGCTGAACATGTATCGAGGGATGCTGGGTAAGTTTGCAATCGTGATCGTGGGTTTTATTTTAATTTTGAGCAATGTTAAACCGCTGTCACCGGTTGCGTTGTTTTGTGGATTTATCCTCGTTCAAACGATGTCGTGGGTCGCGCCATTTTGGGTGTCACGTCTACAAAAACGAGTTTAAAACACATTTAAGATTTTTTGGAAGTGTGAGTGAGATTATTGCAGTTCGCAGAATTCGCTTCGCTTCTTTTTAATGATTGACATTGACCAGGTGTGATTTATGGCTGCTGAAGAACATGCCCTTACTTCGACCGAGTATATCAAGCATCACTTGACCAATATGACCTATGGCAAAATGCCTGATGGTACATGGAAGTTGGCTGAGACTGCTGAAGAAGCTCATTCGATGGGGTTCACTGCAATTCACTTGGATTCAATGGGTTGGTCTATCGGACTTGGTGTTATTTTCTGTTTGTTATTTTGGACAGTTGCGAAAGCTGCAAATGCTGGCGTTCCAACTAAATTCCAATCTGCAATCGAAATGATTATCGAGTTTGTGGACTCAAGTGTTCGTGATACTTTCCACGGCAAATCACGTTTAATTGCTCCTTTATCATTGACCATCTTCGTGTGGATTTTCCTCATGAACGCAATGGACTTGATTCCTGTTGACTGGATTCCTTTCCTAGCTCAAAAGATTGGTGCAAGCGTGTTTGGTATGGACCCTCACCACGTTTATTTCAAGGTTGTTCCATCTACAGATCCTAACATTACCCTTGGTATGTCATTGTCTGTATTTGCACTGATCTTGTTCTATAGTATTCGTGAAAAAGGGATCGGCGGTTTCGTCGGTGAATTGGCACTTAACCCATTTAACCCAAGTAACCCAGTTGCAAAAGCGTTATTGATTCCAGTGAACTTGATTTTGGAATTAGTAACTTTTCTTGCTCGACCAGTTTCGTTGGCTCTACGACTGTTCGGTAACATGTATGCGGGTGAGTTAATCTTCATCTTAATCGCGTTATTACCGTTCTGGATTCAATGGGCGTTATCTGTGCCTTGGGCTATTTTCCACATTCTTGTAATTACGTTGCAAGCATTCATCTTTATGATGCTGACCATCGTTTACTTGAGCATGGCAAGCGAAAAGCATTAATAGTATTGCCTAATTATCAATCGATGGTTAGGCTTAAATTTTAGTTTAATTTGGTAATAACCTAACCTCTGAGGAATTTTTCATGGAACTCACTTTAGGTCTAGTTGCAATTGCATCTGCTATCTTGATCGCTTTTGGTGCTTTAGGTACTGCGATTGGCTTCGGTCTTTTAGGTGGCCGCTTCTTAGAAGCTGTTGCTCGTCAACCAGAATTGGCTCCACAACTTCAAACTCGTATGTTCTTAATTGCGGGTCTTCTTGATGCTGTGCCTATGATCGGTGTTGGTATTGGCTTGTTCTTCATCTTCGCTAATCCATTTGTAGGTTAATAGCTTAATTCCTAAATCCACATATTGAGGAATAGCGAAATGAATATCAACCTCACATTGATTGGTCAAGCGATTGCATTTGCGTTCTTTGTCGCATTTTGCATGAAGTTCGTTTGGCCACCACTAATCAATGCGATTAGTGAGCGTCAGCGTAAAATCGCTGATGGCTTAAATGCTGCTGAAAAAGCAAAAGCTGACCTTGCTGATGCGCAAGCACAAGTTAAGGCAGAATTAGACGCAGCAAAAGCACAAGCGGCTCAATTGATCGAACAAGCGAACCGTCGTGCAGCACAATTGGTAGAAGAAGCGCGTACCCAAGCATCTGCTGAAGGTGAGCGTATTCGTCAACAGGCGAAAGAAACTGTTGATCAAGACATCAATGCTGCTCGCGAAGAATTACGTCAACAAGTTGCTGCTTTGGCAGTTGCTGGCGCAGAAAAAATTCTGAACCAACAAGTTGACGCAGAAGCTCATAATGCCATGCTGACTCAGCTGGCTGCTAAACTTTAAGCGAGGCGAAATATGGCTGAACTCTTGACGTTGGCACGCCCATACGCTAAGGCAGCATTTGCTTATGCATCTGAGCAAAATGCAACTGACTCTTGGTCAAATGCATTACAACTGCTCAGTGCTGCGGTGCAAGATGAAGCATTTTCCGCTTATTTAAATCGCCCTGAGTTGACTCCTGCGGAGCAGGTAAGTCTTTTTGCGAAAGTTTTAGGTGAAGATCAATCACAAGCTGTGTCGAACTTTTTGACATTACTTGCAGATAATGATCGTTTAGTTTTATTGCCTGAAATTGCAGCAGAATACGAATTACTGAAATCGCAGAACAACAACACTTTGGAAGTAGAGATTGAATCTGCTTTTCCATTAGATGCGACACAAGAGCATATTTTAGCTCATGCGCTTGAAAAACGTTTTAACAGAACTGTTCATGTGACTGTTAGCGTTAATCCAGCGTTAATCGCAGGTGTTGTGATTCATGCAGGCGACCAAGTGATAGATGACTCTGCGCTTAACAAGCTTGAAAAAATGCGGACTCGTCTTCTTGCGTAATAGCAAAAAGACTGAACTTAAAAAAGATTGAGGAATAGCGCAATGCAACAACTGAATCCATCCGAGATCAGTGCGCTCATTAAACAGCGTATCGGCGATCTGGACACCAGCGCGACCGCGAAGAATGAAGGTACCATCGTCATGGTATCTGACGGTATCGTGCGTATTCACGGTCTTGCGGATGCAATGTACGGTGAAATGATCGAATTCGACGGCGGCTTATTTGGTATGGCACTGAACCTAGAACAGGATTCAGTGGGTGCCGTTGTTTTAGGTAACTACCTAAGCCTGCAAGAAGGTCAAAAAGCGCGTTGTACAGGTCGTGTATTAGAAGTTCCGGTTGGTCCAGAACTTCTAGGCCGTGTCGTAGATGCTTTAGGTAACCCAATTGATGGTAAAGGCCCTATTGATGCAAAACTAACTGATGCTGTTGAAAAAGTAGCACCAGGCGTAATTTGGCGTCAATCTGTCGACGAACCTGTTCAAACTGGTTATAAATCAGTTGATACCATGATCCCTGTAGGTCGTGGTCAGCGTGAGTTGATTATTGGTGACCGTCAAACTGGTAAAACAGCAATGGCGATCGATGCGATCATCGCTCAGAAAAACTCTGGCATTAAATGTGTATACGTTGCGATTGGTCAAAAACAATCAACAATTGCAAACGTTGTACGTAAGCTAGAAGAAACTGGCGCTATGGCGTATACAACTGTTGTCGCAGCTGCGGCAGCTGATCCTGCAGCTATGCAGTATTTAGCTCCGTACTCAGGCTGTACAATGGGTGAATACTTCCGTGACCGCGGTGAAGATGCGTTAATCATTTATGATGATTTGTCTAAGCAAGCTGTTGCTTACCGTCAAATTTCATTGTTATTACGTCGTCCACCAGGTCGTGAAGCTTATCCAGGTGACGTATTCTATCTTCACTCACGTCTTCTTGAGCGTGCTTCGCGCGTTTCGGCTGACTATGTTGAGAAGTTCACGAACGGTGCAGTAACTGGTCAAACTGGTTCTTTAACTGCGTTACCGATCATTGAAACTCAAGCGGGTGACGTATCTGCATTCGTACCAACCAACGTAATTTCGATTACTGACGGTCAGATCTTCTTAGAAACATCATTATTCAACGCAGGTATTCGTCCTGCTGTGAACGCGGGTATCTCGGTATCGCGTGTTGGTGGTTCTGCTCAAACTAAGATCATCAAAAAATTGTCTGGTGGTATCCGTACTGCTCTAGCACAATACCGTGAATTGGCTGCGTTTGCTCAGTTTGCTTCTGATCTTGATGAAGCAACGCGTAAGCAACTTGAGCATGGTCAACGTGTAACTGAGTTAATGAAGCAGAAACAATATGCTCCTTACTCAATTGCTGACCAAGCTGTATCTGTTTATGCATCTAACGAAGGCTATATGGCTGACGTTGAAGTGAAGAAAATCGTAGACTTTGATGCTGCGTTAATTGCTTACTTCCGTTCAGAAAAAGCTGCGTTAATGCAACAGATCGATGAAACTGGTGATTATAACAAAGACATCGAAGCAGCAATCAAATCAGGTATTGAGAGCTTCAAAGCGACTCAAACTTACTAAGTTTACCTTTAGTTAAGTTTGGTTCACGGATCAACCTTCGAAAGCTCGAAAGGGCTTTCGAATACTAGGTTAAGCGTATGGCAAATTTAAAAGAAATTCGCGCCAAAGTAGCTAGTATCAAGAGCACGCAAAAGATTACTCGCGCGATGCAAATGGTAGCTGCTTCTAAAATGCGTCGTGCGCAAGAGCGCATGGCTCAGGGCCGTCCGTATGCCGATAATATGCGCCGTGTAATTGCTCACTTAGTTCAAGCAAACCCTGAATACAAACACCGTTATATGGTTGACCGCCCAGTTAAGCGTGTTGGCTATATCGTTGTGTCTTCAGATCGTGGCTTGGCGGGTGGCTTGAACATTAACTTGTTCAAGAAAGTTGTGCAGCATGTCAAAGCACAACAACAGCAGTCAATTGAAGTTGAATTTGCTTTGATTGGTCAAAAAGCGGTTTCGTTTTTTAAGAATTACGGCGGTAAAGTGCTTGGTGCAACGACCCAACTTGGCGATGCGCCGAGTTTGGAACAGTTAACTGGCTCTGTACAAGTGATGCTTGATGCATTTGATAAAGGCGAATTAGATCGTATCTACCTCGTTTCAAATGGTTTCGTCAATGCAATGACTCAACAGCCTAAAGTAGAACAACTTGTTCCTTTAGCACCAGCGCAAGCAGGCGATGATCTCAACCGTACTTATGGTTGGGACTATATCTACGAACCAGAAGCAGAAGAATTGTTAAATGGTTTGTTGGTTCGCTACATCGAGTCTATGGTTTATCAAGGTGTGATTGAAAACGTTGCATGTGAGCAGTCTGCTCGTATGGTCGCGATGAAAGCGGCGACAGACAACGCAGGACAATTGATTAAAGACCTACAACTCATTTACAACAAGCTGCGTCAAGCCGCGATTACTCAGGAAATTTCCGAGATCGTTGGCGGTGCCGCTGCCGTTTAACATTATTAAGTTTGAATTGAGGAGACAGCAATGAGTAGCGGTCGTATCATTCAGATCATCGGCGCGGTTATCGACGTCGAGTTTGAGCGCAATAGCGTTCCTAAGATCTATGACGCTCTCCAAGTTGACGGTACTGAAACTACTTTAGAAGTTCAGCAACAGCTTGGCGATGGTGTTGTTCGTACCATCGCAATGGGTTCTACAGAAGGTCTTAAACGTGGCCTTAATGTAACTAGCACAAATGCACCGATTTCTGTTCCAGTAGGTCCTGCTACGCTTGGTCGTATCATGGACGTATTGGGTCGCCCTATCGATGAAGCAGGTCCTGTAGCGACTGAAGAACGTTTGCCGATTCACCGTCAAGCACCTTCTTATGCTGAACAAGCAGCTTCTACTGATCTTTTAGAAACTGGTATTAAAGTCATTGACTTACTTTGCCCGTTCGCGAAAGGTGGTAAAGTTGGTTTATTCGGTGGTGCGGGTGTTGGTAAAACCGTTAACATGATGGAGTTGATCAACAACATCGCGAAAGCACACTCAGGTTTATCTGTGTTTGCTGGTGTTGGTGAGCGTACTCGTGAAGGTAACGACTTCTATCACGAAATGAAAGATTCTAACGTTCTTGACAAAGTAGCAATGGTCTACGGTCAGATGAACGAGCCACCAGGTAACCGTTTACGCGTAGCGTTAACTGGTTTGACTATGGCTGAATACTTCCGTGATGAAAAAGACGAAAATGGTAAAGGTCGTGACGTATTATTATTCGTCGACAACATCTACCGTTATACACTTGCGGGTACTGAAGTATCAGCATTGTTAGGTCGTATGCCATCTGCGGTAGGTTACCAACCGACACTTGCAGAAGAAATGGGTGTTCTTCAAGAGCGTATTACGTCGACTAAGTCTGGTTCGATCACATCGATCCAAGCTGTATACGTACCTGCGGATGACTTGACTGACCCATCACCTGCAACAACGTTTGCTCACTTAGATGCAACAGTAGTATTGAGCCGTGACATCGCATCTTCTGGTATTTATCCAGCGATCGATCCACTTGACTCTACTTCACGTCAGTTAGATCCATTGGTTGTTGGTCAAGAGCATTATGAAATTGCACGTTCTGTACAGAACGTATTGCAACGTTATAAAGAGCTTAAAGACATTATCGCAATCTTGGGTATGGATGAATTAGCTGAAGAAGATAAATTGGTTGTTTACCGTGCGCGTAAAATCCAACGTTTCTTCTCTCAACCATTCCACGTAGCTGAAGTATTTACTGGTGCTCCTGGTAAATTAGTACCGCTTAAAGAAACTATTCGTGGCTTTAAAGGTCTATTAGCTGGTGAATACGATCACATCCCAGAACAAGCGTTCTATATGGTTGGTGGTATTGACGAAGTGATTGCTAAAGCTGAGAAACTCTAATTTAAGGAGATCATCTCATGGCGACTATGCAATGTGATGTCGTAAGTGTTAAAGAGTCTATTTACTCTGGACAAGTTACGATGTTAATCGCAAAAGGTGCGGGTGGTGAGTTAGGTATTTTACCTGGACATGCACCACTTGTAACTTTACTCCAACCTGGACCGATTCGTGTTCAGTTGGAAAATGGTACGGAAGAAATTGTTTACGTATCTGGCGGTGTGTTAGAAGTTCAACCTCATGTTGTTACGGTACTTGCAGATAGTGCAATCCGTGCAGACAACTTGGATGAAGCTGCAATTATGGAAGCTCGTAAACAAGCTGAACAATTGTTAGCAAATCAAAAGAGTGATTTGGATTCTGCTGCTGCACTTGCTGCGTTGGCTGAAACAGCTGCTCAGCTTGAAACGATCCGTAAAATCAAGAATCGTGCAATGTAATTGCAGATTTAAGATTGAAAAAGCCACCGTCAGGTGGCTTTTTTTATTTTAATGTCTTGAATAATTAAAAATTTTATATAAATTACCAAGCATATTTAGAATTATTAAACCAAAGAGTAAAAATCATCATGAAAATGATAAAAAGTCTTCCATTGTTCATTGCTGTGGCTTTTGTGGGGTGTGCATCGGTACCACCAGCGAACAATCAACTGAATGAACAAGCCAAGAAACTTGCAGCTCCTTCTGAGGGTAATGCCGCAATTTATGTTTATCGTTCAAATAGTGTTGTAGGTGCGGCACTCAAGAAAGATGTATGGGTAGATGGGGAGTGTTTAGGTGAAACTGCTCGTGGCACATTTTTCTTAAAGGAAGTTTTAGGAAATCAAGAGCATACAATTTCGACTGAATCAGAATTTTCACCTAACCATTTGGTACTTAAAACAGAACCAGGTAAAAATTACTTTGTTCAACAATCGATCAAAATGGGTGCATTTGTTGGTGGTGCAAATGTGAAACAGGTTGATGATGAAACTGGGAAAAAAGCGGTGAGTGAATATAAACTTGCACAATCTGGTAAATGCAGTAAACCAGCGATTAAGCTCGATAAAAAGTAAAAAATAAAGCCACCGTCAGGTGGCTTTTTTATATGGGATCGAAAATTAAAATAAACGGACTTTAAGCGTTTGAATCATCTTTATTGCCGAGTACTAAGGTTGCCAGTTTCACCATATCCATTTGAATCGTATTGAATTGTTTTTCAATTTTAGCAAAGTCAATTTTACTAAGATCTGTTTGCCCATGTAACAGTGGAATCGTCAATAACTGTTGATTTGTGGAAAGTAGGCTCTGACGTATTTGATTAACTTCATGACTTTTTAAATTAAGAGATAGTAAAGTATCATGCAGGCCATGCAGTTCTTGTTTTAAATCGCCCGCAGCATGTTGTAATTGACGGGTGTTTTTATCTTGAATTGCTTGCTCAAGGCTATTCTGTGATTGCTTTAATAAAGTTACATAATCATCTGTTTCGAACTGTAATTTTGCGATATCTCGAGCAATATTCAGCATATTGCCATTACTTAAATTTTCTTCTGAAATTGTAGCCTTACTCATCGTCTCTTTTTCTCTATCTCGCGCTGATGGTTGCTCGAATTCACTATTTTTTTCTAAATAGCTATTTTTTGGTGGAGTCTGATCGCAAGCTGTAAGTAAAAACGATGCTGCCAAAAGTGTTATGGTTGAGAGAGTGGCTTTGATAGATAAATTTTCCATCATGGCAAAAATATAATAGCTTATGAGAAGCGAGCACTATAATGATAAAAAATGAAGTAAAAAATGATTGTTGCAATTCACCAACATTTTTGCGAGATGAAACCTATAGAAATTGGATTTAATATTTAAAATAGAAAAGAATAGATAAGCTATTCTTTTCTATAAACTTATAAAATTTATTTTGCTAATTCAGCTTCAATCGCACTGACGATACGTTCATCATCTGCGGTAATGTCAGGTGCAAAACGCGCTACGATTTCCCCATTTTTATTGACTAAGAATTTCTCAAAATTCCATAGTACTTCAGGTGGATTGTTTGGTGTTAAGCCATAATCAACGAGGTCTTTCCACCAAGGTCCTTCACCAATACGTTCTGGAATTGCTTGTGTGAGTGTTTGATATAAAGGATGTTTATCTTCACCTGCAACAGAGATTTTTGCAAATAAAGGGAAGTGGACGTCATAGTTGAGTGAACAGAATTGTTCGATTTCATCATTTGTCCCTGGTTCTTGCTCTAAGAAGTTATTTGCAGGGAAGCCTAAAATTTCTAAGCCCTGATTTTTTTTCGCTTGATAAAGTTTTTCTAGGCCTTCGTACTGTGGTGTTAAGCCACATTTTGAGGCTACGTTAACAATTAGTAGAACTTTACCCTGATATTGATCAAGATCAACGTCTTGACCTTTAATATCTTTAACTGGAATGTGATAAACCGACTGGCTCATGGAATACGTCCTAATGTTGTTGTGACAAGACTTGTTTGTTTTAACTGCTAATTTCGTACAGTGCAATCCTCTTGATATGAATCCATACAAATTATGAGCAAAAGCACGTCTTGGATTTATATCGAGGCATTTTTGAGTTGAATAGGAGTTTGTCCTGTATAGCGCTTGAAGAATTCAATAAAGCTAGAGCTATGGTGATAACCTAAAGTATATGCCAATTGTTTAATGGTCATGCCTTGACGAATTTGATTGATTGCAAAAATAATTTTGGCTCGATTGCGCCATTCTGACAGAGAGAGTTGCAATTCTTGTTGGCTCAGCCGTAACACATGGCGCTCACTGACCGTAAAGTTATACAATACTTGTTGTAGGCTCATATGAAATAATTCAGGATTCGCAAGTTGATCGAGGATCGGAGCTAAGGTTGGATGCGTGCTTTGCGGTAAATAATGTGTATATGCTGGGGCTTGCTTTAGTTGGTCGAATAACACTTGTAATAAATGTTCAAGATATTCAGGCGCAAGATTTTGCTTTTGTTGCTCTAGAATTTGAATGACCAAAGAGCGAAAAAAAGGTTGAATACTAAAACAGCGGCAGACATCGCCTAATGCATCTCCGAAACGAGGATGAAGTCGGATGCAAATATAATGAATTTCATGTTCAACAGGCAGTGATTGGTGTTCTGTGCGTGGTGGTAGCCATAGCCCATAGCTTGGCGGTGATAAATAATATTTCCCTTCAATATCAAATTCTAAAGTGCCATTGAGACTGAAGTTAAAATCCCCCCAAAGTGAAGAATGAGGGTTGACAATATCATCTTTCTGATAAAGAAATTCATGTACTTCGATACCATTTAAAAAAGATAATTTTTCAGTCTCATCATACTTCATTCAGGGTTCTCATTTAATTTTCACAAGTGACTTTAGGATTGTTCAAACCTTTTGCTAAGGTGAAAAGATGGATACAGACGGAGGTAATAAAGCTGATTACAGCATAAATTAAGATATTTTTATTGAAGTGATCAAGCGTATAAGTCTCAAGTTGTAAATTTGGATCTGCTTTTAGATTTGATGTCGACATAGCGGTATAAATATCTGAAATACGATATTTCAATTATTTTAGACATCTTTCAGAATAATCCTAATCTAGAAATATTGTGAGATGGCTGATGACTCAGTTAAGTAGATACCAAAAATGGGCATTTGTACTGCCATTGATAGCAGTCTTAATTTGGTCGTTAAATATTGCAGTGACTCGTTATGTTGCGGACTATATTTCACCCGTCAGTATTAGTTTTTATCGCTGGTTTGTTGCCTTTCTCATTTTGACACCATTTATGTTGCCCAAAGTATGGAAACAGCGAGCTTTGATTCGCCCATATATTCCTAAATTAGCAGTTCTGAGCGCTTTTGGAATGGTTTTATATCAAGGCCTTTCTTATACAGCAGCACATTATACCACTGCAACAAATATGGGTATTGTAAATGCCTTTGTTCCAGTTTTTACCATTTTTATCTCTTATATTATTTTAAAAGATAAGCCAAATCGATTTGCGATTTTTGGCAGTTTCCTATCATTTTTCGGCCTACTTTATGTAATGAGCCAAGGGCATTTCTCTCGCTTATTTGATCAAGGAGGGCATTGGGGAGATGCTGTTATGGTCTTGGCTGTAGGTTTTTATGCATTTTATGGCGTCTTTCTAAAAAAATGGCAAGTACAATTGCCATTGATGACCAGTCTCTATATCCAAATCGCTTTTGCGTTGCTATACCATCTTCCATTTCTACTTTGGTTGGGCTTAGATACAATTCATGTAGATAATGTAGCAAGTGTATTGTATGCAGGTATTTTTCCATCGTTGATCGCACCTTTATTATGGATGATTGCTGTACAAAGCATTGGTCCAAACCGTACTAGTATTTTTATGAATTTGATACCTGTATTTACTGCAATTATTGCAAGTGTATGGCTATCTGAGCATTGGACGATCTACCATACCTTAGGCGGTGTGACGATTTTGGTCGGTATCATTTTAGCGCAAAAGAAAACGGAAAAAGCACCTGTAGAATTGATTTAAAGCACCACTTAAATATGAAATGATCGTATAAAATTGGTTGAAATAGCGACAAACACATCAAAATTTTTATTTAATGAAGATTATTTCTATATGATTTTCAAATATATTTTAGATATTTATCAAGTTTGTGACCAAAAAAATTTCAATAAAAATAGAAATATAATTTTATTGAAATTTTAAAACTGACAAAAATGGTACGCTTTTCACATTTTTTGTTAGAGAAATAATATATTTGTATAAATCAAATGATTGATCCATAATAGCTTTCAGAGTAGCTAGATTCATTTTTAATGATGAATATACTCAACCAATTTGCAGACCCTCTGGATGTGATTATACACATCCTTTTTATGCTCAGTTATCCCTATATAACTGAGCTTTTTTTTATTCACTATTTACATAATCAAGCGCGAATTACTTCACCTGTTAATGCGTTGAGAATTCGACTAGGTTCTTGGCTAAGTCCTAAATCGCCCTCCAAATAATTCAGGGATGCACCAAAATAACCTTGAGCTTGTTCTAAATTTTGTGCTGGGTTTAGTCCGGCAGGATTGGCACTGGTCGATACAATAAAGCCGCCAAAGGCATTACAAAGTTCGACGCACAAAGGATGCGTGGTTACACGTACAGCAACCAATGGATGTTGACCTTTAATCCAAATAGGAATGTGCTCATCAGCGGGAAGTAACCACGTAGTTGCTCTTTCAGTTGCTACACGATCCGTCCAACTATCAATCACTTGCTTACGTATCTTTGGGGATAAGCTTTGTAACAAATGCTCAACTTGCCCTAAGTGACCTGCTAATAAAATGACTCCTTTTTCAATTGGGCGATGTTTTAGCTCAAGAATGTTTTGAAAAGCTTGTTGATTGAATGGATCGCAGCCTAAGCCCCAAACAGCTTCTGTTGGATAAGCAAGAACTTGTCCTAGCTTCAAAAGCTGTGCTGCTTCCGAAATTGATGAGGTAATCATGGGATTATATTTAGCGACAAAGATAGGGTTATTTTAATGAATTGGACGACAACGTAAATAGCGACCGCCCTGTTGTATACAGAAACCGAGTAATTCTAATTCCATCAATTGAGCTGTAAGTTCTGCGATCGGAATTGGATGACGTTGAGCAAGTTCATCCAAGTCTTGTCCAACCCAGTCGAGACTTTGATAAAGAGCAATCAAATGTGTTGGTAAGCTTGGTGTGATGGTTACAGGTTCTTCTGGAATTTGTTGTTGTACTTGCCATTGTGTAGGTAAGGCTAGATCTTCAATAATTTGTTCTGGATGATCAACTAAAGTTGCACCTTCACGAATTAATTGATGGCAGCCTTGATGATACTCACTGTAAATATGTCCAGGAATGGCAAATACCATTTTCCCTTGATTGGCTGCTTCATTTGCTGTGATCAGTGAACCACTTTTCAAAGCGGCTTCTACAACCAAAACCCCAAGACTTAGACCACTAACGATACGATTACGGCGTGGAAAATGCTGCTGTAAAGGTAGGGTAGTCGGAAGAAACTCAGTGACAAGAGCGCCTGTTTGAATAATTTCTTGGGCTAGTTTGCTATTTTGCGATGGATAAACTGTGTCTAAACCTGTTCCAGTCACCGCGATTGTCCGATGATGGGCTAAACCGCCACGATGAGCCGCTTCATCAATTCCGTGGGCTAAACCGCTGCTGATGTAAAATCCTTTTTCACTTAAATAATACGCAAAATCATAGGCAACTTGTCGTCCATGAGGACTCGGCTTTCGACTTCCAACCATAGCAATCTGGGGCTGTAATAATGCTTGTAGCTGGCCTTGACCAAATAAAATAGGAGGGTGATCAGAATAAGGTAAAAGTTGAGTAGGGTAGTCGATATCTTCAGGGGTTAAAATAAAATCGGTGTGCTTACAAATCAATTGAACCATATGGTCAAATTGCTGCTTTCCGTGTGGGGTTTGGAATTCTTCTAGACGTTTTAAATGATTTTTGTGTAAACCGAGCTGTTGCCATTCAGAAAGTCGATGTGTTTGGACTGCTTCCGCACAACTACCGAAATAGTTTCGAATTTTTTGAAAACTAGAAAGCGAGTGTTGAACCAAGTACCACACCAACACAGTATGATAATGATGGGGCGATAGCTGATTCAACATTTCTAATTAGAGATTAGTTATCAAGACGAGGCGGCTTGATATTTGAACCAATTTTAATTGGTAACTCACTCTCTAAAACATAGCCGTAGCTGATGCGATCAAAACTTTTGAAAATCATAATACTACCAACATATTGACCTGGTAACTTTATAGTTTCTTTGGTCTTTGGATCACGAACAGTTTCGCCATCTTGGTACGTACTAAAAACTTGTCCGATTTCAATGCCATCTGCTGTACCACGGTCAACAGTGACGACACCATTTTTCGCAGCTGTACCTATAGACCCCATGACACGGATGACTTTACCGCCATCTTTCACCTGATTTGGTTCAGTTGGGTAGAATAAAGTAGGTAACATGGCATCTTGTTCAAGCATAACACGATCACCACGACGTACTTCACCATTATAACTATCGGTTAATTCAAAGGTTGTAATGTCATTTTCATTGGTAATCGCAACACCAGAAGCGACTTGCGTGAGCTCAACACCTAGATTTTGTTTCTTCCCTTTTTCATCAAGCACGATATATGGTTCACCTTCACGGTATACGCCATAACGTTGACCATTTTCGATACCTTGACCACGTACATAGATGCTCTGACCTTTGCCTGCAAGTACACGATTATCCGCTGTACCCAAGACATATGGGGTATTTGCAATCGCACTCGCTGGAAGTACAGAAGTTCGTTCTAACCATTGTTGAATATCAGCTAATGGAATAACAGGGACGCTATTGTTCAAAGCTTCAATACGAACTTTTGGACGTAAAGTAGAAGTATTGCCAGAGTAACGACGAATGATACCGTCACAACCATCACCTTCATCTTTACCAATCAGTGGCTTACCGTTCAAACTACAAAGTAGCAAGCGATCACCAGGATAAATCCAATGTGGATTCTTGACATGTTTATTGCTTGCCCAAATTTCAGGCCAGCGCCAAGGCTTGCTTAAAAATTTGCCTGAAATATCCCAAAGTGTATCGCCTTTTTTCACCACATAGACATGTGGTGCACCCGCTTTTAAGGATGGTGGGTTTGCGTTAGGGCTTGCTGCATGAGTAAGGTTTATGCTCATGCCTAATCCTGCACAAATTGCAGCAGCAATCAGTTGTTTTTTTAACCCCAAGGCATGAAATGATGGTATGCCGTTTAAAACCTTTTTCATTATCATAATTCCTAAAAATTATCTGTGTAGTTGCGTTATAATAACGACTTTACACACAATTTTTTGATCAAGCATTCCCTTCAGTTGGTTTTCTGATCAATGGCATAAATGAGGAACGGTATGGCCTTATTACCTATTTTAAGTTTTCCTGATCCCCGTCTTCGTACCATTGCTAAGCCAGTCGAAGAAGTCACTGATGATATTCGTCAGCTTGCAGCAGATATGTTAGAAACCATGTACGAGGCACCGGGTATAGGTTTAGCGGCAACTCAGGTTGATCATCATATTCAGCTTATTGTCATGGATCTTTCTGAAGAGAAAAATCAACCGATGGTGTTCATCAACCCCAAAGTTACTCCACTGACTCAAGAGACTCAGCCGTACGAAGAAGGCTGTCTCTCTGTGCCTCAAATATACGACAAAGTTGCGCGTCCGTCACGTGTAAAAATCGAGGCAATTAACCTTGATGGTCAAGCATTTGAGTTAGAAGCTGACGAACTTCTCGCAGTTTGTATCCAACATGAAATGGATCACTTAAATGGCAAACTTTTTGTTGATTATTTATCGCCATTAAAACGTCAGCGTGCACGTGAGAAAGTTGAAAAAGTTGTACGTCAACGCGATAAAGAAAAAGTTGCGGTTAAACGTTAACAAATGTTTTTCGGTTATTAAAAGTGCCTTTATTGTTTCGTAGTGGTTTAATGCTTGCATTCACCGCAGTCTATTTACAGATTGCGGTGTTTTTGCAGCCACTGCTGCCGAAGCAATATCAGATTGCACCTGTATGTGAAACGATTACCCAAGCGTTATTGTTGCCTAAATTAAAAGCTGAACAGCAGTCTGTATCGCACAATATGCGTCATCATTCACATCAGCTTGAACAACATCAAAGCTTGATGTCGAAACATGATCATCACGATCCAAACCATCAGTGTCAATACTGTACGGTGTATGCCAATTTGGTATTACCGCCTGAATTCGGCGTGAAAGAGGTTTTAGTTCGAATCCAAATCCGTTTAGTCGCGTATCAACAGGCATTTAAGCATGTTTATTTTGCACTGCAACGGCTATTCTTATTACCTCAAGGGCGAGCACCGCCACTCTTTGCATAAATTAAAACGTCAATTTCATTAGGGTTTTCAAAACTCTAGCCTAGTTTTACTTATGTTTTAAGAGAGACCGATCATGGCTCAACCTAAATTTTTATTACAGCCCCTTACGGTTGCGATTCTTGCTGCCTCAAATAGCACATTATTATGGGCAAATATGGATATTCAGTCCGATAAAACCCATGTTGTATTAGCACCTATTGTCGTTACAGCACAGCAGCCAAATGATGCAAATGGATTGATTATTCATGCCGATCCTAAGCAAGCAATTCAACCTATTCCTGCAACGGACGGTGCAGACTATTTACAAAATATTATGGGATTTAGTGCCATTAAAAATGGTGGAACCAATGGCGATGTCACCTTTCGCGGCATGTTTGGTTCACGGATTAAAACGTTGGTTGATGGTAGTGAAAATTTAGGTGCGTGCCCGAATCGTATGGATGCACCAACTTCTTATATTCAGCCAGAAAGCTTTGATAAAATTACGGTGATTAAAGGGCCGCAAACTGTTCAGTATGCAACACCTGGTTCGGCTGCAACTGTCATTTTTCAGCGTCAACCTGAAAATCTTAGCAAAGATCAGCCTTATCGTGGCCAAGCCAGCGTTTTGATGGGTTCATATGGTCGTCTAGATCATAATATTGAAGCGGCAATTGGCGATGAAACCAAATATGCTCGTTTAAATGCCAATCGATCTGTTGCAGAGGATTATAAAGATGGCAACGATAAAAGCATTCATTCAAATTGGGAGCGCTGGAATACTGACTTGGCATTGGGTTGGAAGCCAACAGATGATTCTTGGTTAGAATTGCGTGCAGGTAAAGGTGATGGTGAGGCTGCCTACGCTGGTCGTAGCATGGATGGTTCGCAATTTAAACGAGAAAGCCTTGGACTACACACTGAACAGAAAAATATTACAGAGGTGATCAAGAAAGTTGAAGCCCAAGTGGACTACAGCTATAACGATCATATCATGGATAATTTTAGCTTACGTACGCCGCCAATGACGACCATGAATATGCACGGAATGAATATGACTGTGCCAAATAAAATGTCGATGCGGGTTGATCGTCGTACTTTAAATACCCGTTTAGCTGTAACGACAGATTGGGATAAATTTAGCGTCATTTCAGGTGTAGATACGCAGCAGAATAAGCATGGTGGTGATATGGTCATGTATGCCATGCCGAAGATGAACATGCCTTATGCGGAAGATTTGAAATTTCAATCTTATGGTGCATTTAGTGAGTGGACTTATGCGATTGATCAAGATCAAAAAGTCGTAGCAGGAGCGCGAGTCGATCAAGTCAAAATAGACAATCTGCAAAATGCGAAAAATCGTAAAGATACTCTACCAAGTGGTTTTGTACGCTTGGAAAAGAGTCTCCCAGAACATGGTTTAAAGACTTATCTAGGTTTGGGATATGTGGAACGTACGCCTGACTTTTGGGAGTTGTATAGCACCACGACAGATCATGGTGTAGGTTCCACAGATATGATGGGTAAAACCACATATAAAATGGTGGATAATCTAGACAATCTGAACAATGAACGCACTGCACAATTGGATCTCGGTTTGCAAGCAGAGCATGGTGCATGGAGTACTTGGGCATCGGTTTATGCTGGATTAATCAAAGATTTCATCCTACTTGAATACAATACACCAGATAAAAGAAAACCACTTGCGCGTAATGTAGATGCCACAATTGCTGGGGCAGAGGCCGGGGTGGGTTATCAATTCACTGATCATTTCCAAGCGGATCTTTCAACCATGTACGCTTGGGGAGAAAATACTTCGGATCATCGCGCATTACCACAAATTGCACCTTTAGAGGGTCGACTAAATTTACGCTATGTTGATGAAAAATATAGCTTAGGTCTATTGTGGCGTGCTGTTGCAAAACAAAATCGTATCAGTTTGAATGAGGGTAATGTGGTGGGTTATGACATGAATGAAAGTAAAGCATTCGATACCCTAGCTGTAAATGGAACTTATAAGCTAACTGATGCAGCCGATGTTTCAGTAGGGATTGATAACGTTTTAGATAAGGCTTATACAGAGCACTTAAATAAAGCGGGTGCGTCCATGTTTGGTTATGCTGCAAGTGAGCAGTTTAATAATATTGGACGTAATTACTGGATGCGGATGAGCATGAAGTTCTAGTAGACAATAAAAACAAGGTGGTAAATTCCACCTTGTTTTTTAAAATTAAGCTAAACAATCTTGCTTAGGCATTAAGCTATCGCAATACAAAGGATTGAGTGCGCACTGTAAATCATCAATTTGTTCTTGAGTTACATAGTTTTTTGCGATGAGATATTCTGCGACGCGATCATCACGTAAACTTAAGAAAGCAGCGTCATAAACACCTAAATCTACAAATAAAGCCGCTGTTTCCAAGCTATTGAAATGATCTAAAAATACATCGTTTTCATGCATCAAAAAAATGTGTGTCAGTTCTGCATTGGCATCTACGTTTAAACGTTGTGCTAATTGCTCTGGGCGAGTTTTAATAAATAATAAATCCGATAGTTCATCGAACTGACTTTTATCCAGTTGATTTTCGCCATCTTTGACATGACCTAACCATGCTTTAAAGACCAACACGGCACCACCACGAAGTAGCATACTCCACATTTGATGACGTGTTTCATGATCCACATGAGCGGATTCTGTTTCTAATACATCCAAGAACTTTTGTTCTTGCAACGCTAGCTTTTCAAACAGTCCTAGACCTTGTGGCTGATAAGCTGCTGGTGCAAATACATCAAAATTCAGCTCATGGAATACATTGAGGGCAAGGGGGACGGCTGCTTGATAAAGTGTATTCAATGCTTTTAGATGAGTATCATCTAAGTTGCTCTGTACAAAAATATTCTGCCAGTTGAGCTCTGGTAATAATGCATTTGCACTGTATTGGCGGTAAAACTGTAACTCGTTATGTTCTGAAGTGGCTTGATTGCTATTCATGATCATGTCCTTTATGGCGATTGTGTTAGAAACCTAAAACAGCAAAGACATAGGTTTCTATCATTTTGATCAATTTATGCGTGATTCAGAAAACAAGTAGAATACGACTAAAGTTGTATATGTGGTTTTTGTGGTAATATTTATTAACAAAAACAATATCTTAATTAATTGTAAGTAAGTGTACAAACGTTCACTAGTGTAAGTGAACGTTTTTGCCATAGCCAATAAATTTTTGAGCATTTTGGTCAATTTATTGTCATTTTAATGCGCTTTTTTTGATGGTTTTTGCCTATGTTTCAAAATATTTTGCCATTTAGCTCATTGGCATAATTTTTAAAGCAGAAAGCCATGCACGTAAACCCGCAGGTTTGAGCGGTTTTTTCAATAGAACAATATTTTGCTGTTTCAAATATTGAGGCAACTCAGGATCAGAATCTGCTGTAATTAATGCGACTGGAATGTGTGCAGGGCGATATTGTTCAATAAAATCTAATCCCCGTTGATTATGATTTAAATGCTGATCGATTAACCACACTTGAATATCTTCTTGTTCAATTATTTTTACTGCTTCCGATGGTTCAGTCGCGGTAAAAATTTGATAGCCCCACTTACTTAATAAAGTCCGCATACCTTGTAAAATAGTTTCATCATTGTCTAAACAAAGCACTTTATATGCAGTATGTTGCAGTGCGGTCACATGCGATGTAGTCGCTTGAATTTTTGGTGCTTCGGCGAGCGGTACTTCGATCATAAAGCAAGAACCTTTACCTAATTCTGAGTAGACATGCACTGGGAAATCCAGCAGGCTGGTCATACGTTGAACAATCGCGAGACCAAGTCCAAGTCCTTGTTCACCCCAAGGTGAGGTATGCCCGCAACGCTCAAATTCTTGGAATAATTTCACCCGTTGTTGTTCATTGATCCCAGGTCCTGTATCCCAAACACCGATTCGAATATGGTTTGGTCTTTGTGCAGAACGTAATACACCAACAACGACACGACCTTGTGCTGTATAACGCAATGCATTACTAACGAAATTCTGAATAATTCGTCGCATCCATTGTGGATCGGTATCAACCCAGAATTGAGTATCGTGTACAGACAGTTGAATATTACGCTGCGCTGCAATTGATTTGAATTGAAGTTCAAGATCACTCAATAAGTCATGTAATGAATAGGCTTGGCGTTTTGGTTGGATGGTTCCACCTTCTAAACGGGCAATATCGAGTAGGGCAGAGAGCATGCTTTCAGCACCATACAGTGCGCGATCAAGTTGTTGTAAGGTTTGTTGATCTTCAGTTGAGCTGACACTCTGTTCCAATGCCGTACTGAACAAACGTGCTGCATGCATCGGTTGCAGTAAATCGTGACTGGCCGCTGCCAAAAATCGACTTTTAGATTGATTGGCTTTATCGGCTTGTTCACGGGCAAGTTGCTGTTCAGCTAGTGCATTTGCAAGCTGTTGAGTTCGATCACTCACTCTTTCTTCAAGAATCGCTTCATTTTCGCGGAACGCAGTAATATCGGCGAAGGTCGTGACGAATCCTCCACCCTCAATAGGATTACCGCGCATTTGAATGACCAAGCCATCTTTACGAATACGTTCAAATTCATGGGCGCTACCGACTTTCATCCAGTGAATTCGTTTACGCACATGTTCTTCAACTGAACCGGGTCCACATTCTCCACGTTCTGCGTTATATCGAATTAAATCTGCAATTGGACAACCGACATAAACGAGGTCTTTAGGATAATCAAATAAGGTAAGATATTGATTATTCCATGCAACCAAACACATATTTTTATCAACAACACTTACCCCTTGAGTCATATGGTCGATCATGGTCATCAAAAGATTTTGGTTAAAGCGTTGCCATTGTGAAGCTTGATCGAGAATATTCGCGACTTGCCCCAGTGCTAATCCATTATTGATCATGGCGGTGGTGAGTAAAGTACGTGCTGATGCAGCACCAATAATGCCTGCCAAGTATTGTTCAGTGAAGCGCCACCACATGCCATTTGCTACATGATTTTCATTGAGTACGACATGATTTTGTTCACAAAATTGCTGGAATGCTTGAGTCGTAGGGCGATCACCTGTAATACGTTTAGCCAGTGCCAATAAATCGCCAACTTTGAGCCGCGCTGCATTTTGCGGTAAATCGGTTAAATCAAGGTTTGTCTGGGTAGAGGGTAACGGTTTGCTTTCATAGTAGAAAAAGCTTTCAGCCTGAATCTGTTCCGCAACACTTGGGCGGTACAAACGAGACCCCCAAATATAGCAAATAATATTCAGTCCCAAAGACCACATGACACCATGGGTCAATGGTGCAAAAGATTCAAAACCAAGTAAAGCTTCTGGACGTAAGCTATTAATATCGAAAGGTCCAAACAATAATAAATGTTGTGCGAACGCTTGATATTGTTCTGGGAGACTACGCAACAAAGTAGGAAAGAGCAGTGTGTAGCTCCACATTATGAAGCCTACGATCAGACCGACATAGACACCTTGACGGCTTGCACCGCGCCAATATAAACCACCAATGAGGGCTGGCGAAAATTGCGCAACTGCGCTAAAAGCCAATAGGCCAAATACTGATAATTGATTAATGTCATTAAAAAAGTGGAAGAATAAAAAACCCAGTAACATCACACTGATAATACTAATTCTTCGAGTCAGTTTGAGTACTTTGGGTAATTGTTGATCATGTCGAGAGATAATCTTGAAATGCCATAAAGCAGGCATAATTAAATCATTACTGAGCATGATAGAAAGTGCGACGGAGGCAACCAGTAACATACCTGTTGAAGCAGAGAAACCACCTAAAAAAGCGAGTAATGCCAACCAATCCTGCTGATAACTTAGAGGGAGCGCCAATACCGCAATATCAGGAGTACCTAATGTATCTGGGAGGGAGTGTAAGGCCCAACTGGCGATAGGAATAATCGCCATAATTGTTAAAATTAAATAAGCTGCAAACCAGCGTCTGGCCCCACCAATATGTTTTTCATCACGTAATTCGACTACGGCAACATGGAATTGCCGAGGTAAACAAATCATTGCCAGTGCGGCTAAAAGTGTTTGAACCCAGAAGGTTTCAGGTACACCAAGTTGTTGTAAGTCATGAAAATGCTGAGAGACATCATTACTGACCTGTTTGATATTTTCAGGAGACTGGAATAAGAAAAAAACAGCGACACTGAGTAAAGCAAACAATTTGACAAAAGATTCAAATGCGACTGCTAGCATTAAACCGCCATGTTGTTCGGTATGTGCAATATGCCGTGTACCAAAAATCATGGCTAAAATTGCCAGTACCGCCGTGAGCAACAACACGCTATTGGTGGTGGTATGGACGTGTGCATTTTGTTCAAGAATGACTGAAGCACTCAGTGCGATCGCACGTAATTGCAGCGCGAGATAGGGCACAATTGCAATCACGGCAAGAATGGTGACCAGTGCAGCTAAACTGCCACTTTTGCCATAGCGAGCAGCAACGAAATCGGCAATTGAAGAAATGGCATGGTGCTGTCGAATCCGCCCCAAACGTTTCCAGATATCGTAACCAAACCAGATAAACAGCAACGGACCTAGATAGATCGGGAGGAAAATAATCCCTTCACGAACGGCTGCACCTGTTGCGCCATAAAATGTCCAAGATGAGCAATATACGCCTAAAGTTAGGCTGAACATTAACATACGACCACGTGTGCTTAAGCGACTGGCATGTTTTTCTCCAAAAAAAGCACAGCCGAATAACAGCGCGATATATAGGGCAAGTGCCCCAATAATAAGCCAATTGTTCATATTGCTCACGTGATCAAACTCCATTTTCTATCATACCCGAAGCATCAAAAGGGTTATGAGCAGAGATTTGTATTTAGAGACCAAAGTCTAAGTTACGAGTCAAGCATAATCTTGTTAATTTAAATAATGAAAAATCCCTAGTAAAAAAGGGGTCCACGGCTGGACACAAAAATAAGGAGTTAATGATGGATGACTCACAGGTAGAACGTATTCTACATAATCCAAAGTTTCAAGAAATGGTCAGCAAAAAACGTACATTAAGTTGGACATTAACAGCAATCATGTTGTTTATCTATGTCGGATTTATGCTTTTAGTTGGCTATAACAAAGAGTTCCTAGCAAGTTCTTTTAGTGGTGGTGTAACAACATGGGGCATGCCCCTCGGTTTAGGCATTATCGTACTGTCATTTTTATTGTGTGGTGTCTATTCATACATCGCCAATAATACACTGGATCAGTTGAATGAAGAGGCTCTCAAGGAAGTTGAGGCAATCACACATGAAAAAGGGATGCACTGAGATGAAAGGGACGTCATTCAAAGCGAAACTGTTCGCGCTTGCAAGCCTATGTTGTTCTCACGTTGCATTTGCTAGCCCTGATTTAGGTGCAGCAGAGCAACAGGCAACAAACTGGCATGCAATCATCATGTTCACCATTTTTGTTGGTTTCACTTTGTTTATTACTAAGTGGGCAGCAAAACAAACCACGAATACAGCTGATTTCTATACCGCAGGTGGTGGGATCAGTGGCTTCCAAAATGGTTTAGCGATTGCAGGTGACTATATGTCAGCCGCATCGTTCCTCGGTATTTCAGCACTTGTGTTCAGTTCAGGCTTTGATGGTTTGCTCTATTCACTTGGTTTCATGGTCGGTTGGCCGATCGTACTTTTCCTTGTTGCTGAACGTTTACGTAACTTAGGTAAATATAATCTTTCTGATGTAGTTTCTTTCCGTTTGGAAGAAAAACCAGTTCGTACCTTAGCTGCATTAAGTTCTTTAGTTGTGGTTGCATTTTATCTGATTGCTCAAATGGTAGGAGCAGGTCAGTTAATCAAATTACTTTTTGGTTTGAACTATAATATTGCGGTTGTAATCGTCGGTTTATTGATGATGGCATACGTAATTTTTGGTGGTATGTTAGCAACCACTTGGGTACAAATCATTAAAGCCGTAATGTTACTCAGTGGCGCAACATTCATGGCATTCATGGTAATGAAAGCGGTTGGCTTTAGTTTCTCGAACATGTTCAGCCAAGCGATTGGTGTATATAGCCAATCTCACAGCATTAGCTGGGATGAAGCTGCAAAAATCATGGGGCCAGGTAAACTTGCTGCAAACCCGATTGATGCATTATCACTTGGTTTAGCATTGATGTTTGGTACAGCTGGCTTACCACATATTTTGATGCGTTTCTTTACGGTTAAAGATGCAAAAGAAGCACGTAAATCTGTTGTTGTTGCAACAGGCTTCATTGGTTACTTCTATCTATTAACCTTTATCATTGGTTTCGGTGCAATCTTATTCGTTTCAAACAATCCTCAATTCCTTGATGTTGCGAAAGCAGCGGTAACAGGCAAATTAGAGTTGGTTGGTGGTAACAACATGGCTGCGGTTCACTTAAGTGATGCAGTTGGCGGTGACTTGTTCATGGGCTTCATCTCAGCGGTTGCATTTGCAACGATTCTCGCTGTAGTTGCAGGCTTAACACTTTCAGGTGCATCTGCGATTTCACATGACTTATATGCAAACGTATTCAAAAAAGGTCAAACCACGCCTCAATCTGAATTACGTATGTCAAAAATTGCAACTTTAGGTTTAGCAATCTTTGCCATGATTCTTGGTATCTTGTTTGAAAAACAAAACGTTGCGTTCATGGTTGGTTTAGCATTCTCGGTTGCATGTTGTGCAAACTTCCCAGTACTTGTATTGTCTATGTTCTGGAAAGGTTTAACGACACGTGGTGCAGTGATTGGTGGTGTTGTTGGTCTAGTAACTGCTGTGACACTAATCATTCTGTCTAAAGCAGTTTGGGTTGACACGTTGAAACTTTCAGATACTCCAGTGAACCCACTTAATGGGCCTGCAATTTTTGCAATGCCATTATCATTCCTTTGCTGCTGGTTCTTCTCAGTAACAGATAAAACTGCGCGTGCAGAGAAAGAGCGTAAAGCGTTCGATGCTCAGTTTGTTCGTTCACAAACAGGTATTGGTATCTCTGGTGCATCTGATCACTAAGTAGATTGAATACTAAAATTAAAGCCCTCAACTTTTGAGGGCTTTTTGTATTATTGATGCATACTGGCCAGTTGTTGCGCTTGATTACGATAGAGTGACAAACCGATTCGTTGCAAATTTCGTCCTTTTTCTTCAAGCAGTTGATTTAATTTTGGGATATGTTTCGCACCTGTATAGAGTGCTAGATTGCGACCAATTAAATAATAAGCAAACCATGAGGCTGACTGTGGTGCTAAACCCAATTTCTGCATTTTCTTGCGACCAATAAAGAACTGGGTAATTTCGAGGTGTTGCTTATAGGCGAGTTTTTGCTGAAAAGAGCGTAGGTAACGATATTTCCGTTCAAAGGGTTCTTTGGAAAGACTAGAGCCAAGAGAAATACTGCTCTCATCAGATTGAGGATGTGCAAACTGCATCCAGTACATGAGTTTCCAGCCATCAGCTTCATTATCCACTAACCATTTTTCTTCAACGCCCATCAACCAGCCCGCATATTTCCAAAAATGTAAAAAACTATCAATCTCTTGTGTGCTAGGGAAAATTCCCAATGCTCTGATACCAATCAATACCACGCCACTAAAGGCAATATTGGTCATGGCCTGATCATATTGATTGATAGGCAAACCCCAGGTTTCAGCATCCCATTTTTCAGATTTTTGCAGTTGATGACGCACCAGCGAATGAATAAAACGCACAAAAATCGTTGAGGTGAAGCCTTTGCTAAAACGTTCAAAACCATCTTGTTCAGTGATATCGACCCACCATTTAGTTGTTTCAGCTAAGCGTGTTCCCGCCTGTTTTTTTAGTGCACCTGTCAGGACTAGGGGTTGATTAAAACCAGGGTACAAATAACCTGTCATTAGCGATAGATCTCGTAGGATCAGTCCGTTATTGATGCCTAGGCGATAGGTAAATTTAAGTGCTTCATCGACTTTGGCTTGGTCGTACCAATCAGGTTTTTGTTCCACTAACTGGAAGAAGGTAGTCAGTTCAGCAATCTCATGTGGTAATTTCTCAAGACCTTGATATAGCGCAGTTTCAAAGTACTTACGATGCAGTTTTGGATTTTGAAGTATCCAAAGCAGTAGTTGGTCCATGGGCGCGTCACCACTTTGCAACGCTGTGTTCAAGGAGAGATATTCTTGATAATTCGGTTGAATTTGTTGATGCGTCATATAACCAAGAATTTTGGTTTTAATATTTGATTGAATCATGTCTTCAAACGCTGCTAAGCGTTTAGGTTTAACGATGCTTTGCATTGCATAAAGCCCCTGATTGTTATTTAATCAAAGCTTAATATGAATAAATATTCGTATTCAATTCGCGTTTTAATAAAGGCTGAACATGAGAAAAAGACCCCAGCAGCAACGTGCAAAAATGATTGTCGAAAGTATTCTTGAGGGAACGCAAAAATGTATTTCTGAATATGGTGTATTACAATTAACAACACCTAAAATTTCTGAAAAATCAGGGGTAAGTGTCGGATCAATTTATCAATATTTTGAAAATAAAGAACAGATTGTTGCTGAACTATTGTTACGTAAAAGCGAAAATTTAGGGCAAGCACTAAAGCAGTTAGTGATGCTCCAACAACAAACAGCTATTCAAGACATCATCACATTAAGTATCGCTTTTGGTTTTGAATCATTGAAATCGGATCATGGTTTCTTTATCGAAATCTTAAAAAATTGGCATACTTATAGTGATTCAGAAGCGGCACAAGTATTAGAGCAGCATTTCTTGGAAGTGGGTATGTACTTATTTGGACGTTACTACCCCCATTGGGATTTTGAGACTTTAAAACATAAGTCTTTTGTGATTATTAACAGTACCTTATTTACGATGATGCGTTATGCCAGTAAAAATACTTTTTTAATTGAAGAACAACGTTTGCAACAAGAACTCTCTAAAATGATTGTTGCCTTTTTAGATACGGTGTGATGCCATTAACTTAATGAAAATCATAACAATCACATGGAAAACAATATGCAAAGCTTAAAACAATTTTGGGGCAGTTTTCGTTTATTACCTTCTGCGTGGTTGTTGTTGGTGCAATTGGCATTATTAATTATGGCGATGTTGACTTATGGAGATAGTGAATATCGTGCCTTAACTTGGTCACTAGGTGTTTTAGCTCTCTTAATTATTGCCAAGGTCATTCGCCAAACACCAGTATTCACATTTTGGGGCTTAGTCTTTGTCAGTGGTGCTTTTCTGTTTTCAATTTTAATTTTTATTGGCTATGACAATTCAAAAATCCAAATCATCGCTTATAGTTTTGAAGCATTAGCGTATTTTTATGCTGCTTATGGATTATTACGTTATATGTTTGCAGATCGTTATCTCACCAAAGATGAATTATTTGCTGCAGGTGCAGTTTTTACCCTCATCGCTTGGGCATTCGCCTTTTTATATAGTATTTGCCAGTTGCTTTTACCCCATAGTTTTCAAAACCCAAATCAGCCACAAGATTTACAAGTTTGGCTCGATTTATTATTTCTGAGTTTTAGTCTGCAATCAGCAACGGGTTTATCTGATTTGATGCCAATTAGCCCAGCCGCTAGAGTATTAACCATGCTACAAATGTTTGGTGGGGTGATGTATCTCGCTGTCGTGGTTTCTCGATTAATCGCATTACAATACATTGCCCATTTACCTAAGCAATCGAGCGATAAAGAATAAATACAGTTACAGCATTACAACTGCTTTATTTTTCACATTTTTTATAATCAGTATCGAGTTTTACACCGCTGAACTCGCTTTTATTCACTATGTGAATGTCTTATTTGACCCTTAGGGTCTGTCATTATCATTAAAAAAATATGGGGGAATTATGCCTTCCAAGCCATCTTCGCAGTTTGCGAATGTGAATCCAAACGTGTTTTTAAGCACGGTGATTATCATTGCGATTTTTATCGCAATCGTCATTATCGCACCCAGTTCCTTTGAATTTCTGACACAACAACTGAAGCAATGGATTACAGATTCCTTTAGTTGGTTCTATGTCCTCTCTGTTGCGGTGTTTTTGATTTTACTGATTTATATTGCCTGTTCGGCCAGCGGCAAAATTAAATTAGGACCAGATCATAGCCAACCTGAATATAGCAATGGTTCGTGGTTTGCTATGCTGTTTACCGCAGGTATGGGCATCGGTTTGATGTTCTTCGGTGTTGCAGAACCTGTGATGCACTATGTCAGCCCACCGAGTGGTGATCCTGAAAGTATCGCATCTGCACAACAAGCCTTAAGGATTACCTTTTTCCACTGGGGTTTACATGCATGGGCAATTTACGCCGTGGTCGGATTGGCTTTGGCCTATTTTGCTTATCGTCATAATCTGCCGTTAAAAACCCGTTCCGCCTTATATCCAATTATTGGTAAGAAGATTTACGGTCCTTGGGGCGATAGTATTGATACCTTTGCCACCATCGGCACGGTTTTCGGGGTAGCAACCTCTTTAGGCTTTGGTGTTACTCAGATTAATTCTGGCTTACATTATTTATTTGGAGTGGAGCAAAGTAGCCAAGTCCAAGTGGGTTTGATTGTCTTTGTCAGTATTCTCGCTTCAATGTCAGTATTTCTCGGTTTGGATAAAGGCGTAAAACGTCTTTCTGAGCTGAATCTGGTCTTGGCTTTGGTACTTTTAGCCTTTGTATTTATTGCTGGCCCAAGTATCTATCTACTACAAACGACCATTCAAAACATGGGTTCGTATATGTCGAACCTATTTGGTATGACCTTTAACCTCTATGCTTATCAACCGAATGGCTGGATTGGCGGTTGGACCATTATGTATTGGGCTTGGTGGATTTCATGGTCGCCATTTGTAGGGATGTTTATTGCCCGTGTATCGCGGGGCCGAACCATCCGTGAGTTTATTGTGGGTGTATTACTGATTCCGACTGGGTTTACCATTATCTGGATGGGCTTTTTAGGTAATGCTGCACTGTTCAATATTATGCAAGAGCATAATGTCAGTTTGATTCATGCAGTACAAAGCGATTCATCTGTAGCTTTATTTGAATTTTTGAATCATTTGCCATTTTCAGGAGTGATGAGTTTATTGGCGACGGTATTGGTGATGCTCTTTTTCGTCACCTCTGCGGATTCGGGTGCGCTGGTTACCGATTATCTCACCGCTAAAACCGAGAATTCTCCAACATGGCAAAGATTATTTTGGACGGTGTTGATGGCAGCCTTGGCTATTATTCTGCTGTTGGTGGGTGGTCTATCGGCATTGCAATCCTCTATTATTATGAGTGCATTGCCTTTTACTTTTATTATGCTGCTGATGAGTTGGGGCTTACTCAAAGCCTTGAAGTTAGATGTCACTAAAATGAAGGCCATTCAAGAGGCGCGTATTACTCCACGTGCCATCAATAATCCACGCAGTTGGCAGCAGCGTTTAGGTTTAATTATGCATTATCCGCATAGTGAAACTGAAGTTCAGCACTATATCGACACGCAAGTTCGTAAGGCTTTTGAAAGTATTCAGCGTGAATTCAAACGCCGTCACTTGGAAGTGGAGATACGTGAAATTGAAAATGGTCTGCAACTGCATGTCGATCATCACCATGAAATTAACTTTACCTATAAAGTGGTTTCGCATGCCACTGTTCCACCTAGCTTTATGTTAGGGCGGGCAGATGAGGATGAATCGAATTATTTCCAAGCAGAAGTGTTCTTAAGAGAAGGTGGTCAAAATTATGATGTGATGGATTGGACGCAAGAAGATTTAATCCAAGACATTATTGATCAATATGAACGTCATCTATACTTCTTGAATATTGTGAGAGGGAGTACTCCTTAAGAGAAAGTACGTATTGCAATACTGAGAACAACGGTTTTGAACGATCAAAGCCGTTGTTTTTATTTTGGGTGGTGAAGTTTCAAACATCAATCGAATATGAGACAAATTTTTGCATGGAGTAAGGTGCTTAAAATAAAAGCTAAATATAAAAATAAAAATGCTTTTCTGCTGATAATAAAAACATAATTCCAATAAACTGTTTTAATTTCAATTGGTTAGTCTATTTAAATTCACTTTTAAGATAATTAATAAATTTTAAATTATATAAATCAGTAAATTAGGTAAGTTAAAGTTTAAAAAAAAAACA
>NZ_JAMFKZ010000021.1:0-51907 GCF_023488045.1 Acinetobacter sp. ANC5681 | reverse complement strand
AACCCAACTAATCTAGCCAAATCCTTGTTTCTCAACAAGTTTTTATCTGCATCACCGCCGATGGATGTGCATTCTACACCATTTCAAAACACACGCAAGCACTTTTAGAAAATTTAAAATTCGGTTGTTTTTTTTTTAAACTTTAACTTACCTAATTTACTGATTTATATAATTTAAAATTTATTAATTATCTTAAAAGTGAATTTAATCAACATAAATAACTGTAATTTAATGACTTAATTAAAAATATGGATGTAATTCCACCTAATTTTGATGATCAAATTGAATTAAAGCAGAAATATTTAAAAATATTTCTGCTTTAATTTTTACTTCTTGTTCTTTATCTGAACACTAATGATTTTAATCGGCTGTTTAGGGACATTTTGATGCATTCCATAGTTACCTGTAGGAACACTAACAATTTTATCAACAATATTCATTCCTTTCGTTACCTTACCAAATACAGCATAACCAGCATCCATTTGTGAACGATTTAGGAAAGTGTTGTCAGCAACGTTAATAAAAAATTGACTCGTAGCAGAGTTAGGATCACTAGTACGTGCCATTGCTAAAGTACCGCGTGTATTTTTCAAACCATTATTTGCTTCATTACTAATAGGTGCTTTAGTTACCTTCTCAATCATATTGGCATCCATCCCCCCGCCTTGAATCATAAATCCTGGGATGACTCGATGAAAAATAGTTCCAGCATAAAAGTTACTTTTTACATAGCTTTCAAAATTTTTTGCTGATACAGGTGCTTTATCGTTAAAAAGTTCAATTTCAATATTTCCCATACTGGTTTTCATATCAACCATTGTGTTGGCAAATAAATGGCTGCTTACTAATAGTAGACTAGTTGTCATCAACAACTTTTTCATGATTGCTTTTCTCTGATTTTAACGAGTGATTTGTTGTACTTCTCAATATTAGTTTTACAAATTTATTTTTGCTATTTCTATTTGTTATTTACTAATAAAAAACCTATGTTCCACGTGAAACATAGGCTGATTAATTTAATTGTGTTTATCCCAAAACTTTCTGAAGTTTTTAGCAATTTCGATTGTATTGCGTTTAGCTTTACTCGAAATCGGTGTGAGATTAATAAATCCATGCGTTTGATCTGGATAATCTACATAATGCACTTTAACACCACTTTGTCTTAGTTTATGGCTATAAATCTCACCTTCATCATGTAATAAATCATGCCCTGCTGTTACCACAAATGCTGGAGCTAGTTTTTTAAGACTTCCATACGTAGGTGATATTAATGGATCATCTAACGCAACTTGATGCTGTGTTGAATAATATTTAGTGACGTAATCTACATCTTTACTTGTTAACACCAGACCCTGACCATAGGCATAAAAAGAAGGATGTTTACTTTTAAAATCTACAACAGGATAAAACAACAACTGAGCTTGTGGTGCATATGATTTACCAACCGCATGCTGTGCAACTACAGTACTAATATTTCCTCCTGCACTATCTCCAGCAACAGCGATACGATTTTTATAAATTTTTAGCTGACGACGATTTTGATACACCCATGCTAATGCGTCATCACAAGATTTAATGAGTAGCTGCGGAGATGCTTCTGGTGCAAGCGGATAATCGATACTCAGAACTTGTACTTTTGCGTACTTCGCAATGAGTCGACAGGCTTCATCATGCGTATCTAAACCACCAACGACGAAACCACCACCGTGATAGAACACGATCATCGGTAATTTTTTATTAGGTGCAGGATGATAATGCCTTGCGAAAACCGTGCCACTCTGTAAAGGCAGACGTATATCTTCTACCGATTCTATAGAAGTCGATTTATTTAAAATCGCTAACATTTGTGTATCAAATTGACTGCGAGATTCGATCGGATCTTCTCCAATAAAACCAACACGCCCTTGTTTAATTTGAACTGCCATTAAGCATTTTGTAAAAGCATCCAAATCTGGATATTGATATGGGTAGCCTAAAACTTTCGCCAATGATTCTTGTACAATCTTAGGCAGCTTATCTAGCGCTCGTGCAGCAGGACCTTGTCCTTTATCTAAAATCGTTTGAATTTTTTGAGGTAATGCTGACACGTTCTTCCCCTTTTTCGCCCTGTCCATAGTTCTTGTTCATATCGACTATATGCTGTTATAAAGTCGTAGATCAAGATAAAGAATTCAAAATCATGCTGTAACCTAAATGGCTTATCTTAAAAAGTCATTAACCATTTTGCTAATCACTGCTTGCCTTTCATGCCAATAGCCAAGCTCAAGCACAGGTAAAAGAGGTATTTTCTGTTTTTTTAATATTTCTAATCAAAAGACATTTAATAAAAAACGTAGCTTTCGTTCAGATCTTTTCATTATTCAATCTATTCATTGGTTTGATCTTATTTATCGAATAGATAGTAGACGAACATTCTAATCACTTTATAGTCTTATAATTTGTTCGTTTATTCATATTTGCTTTAGAAAAGACGAGCGCAAAAAAAATTTAATTGCCCAAAAACTAAAAACGAGAATCAAAGGTTTGACTCTCATTTTTCAATTCTTAAATCATGAATCAGGTTTAACACATCATATATAGCAGTACATGTAAAAATTAGGGGTTGGCATCGGTATCCTAATCTATCGTGTTATGAACCTAAATCCAATTTATTGTCCTGATGCATCTGTACCAACAGATCCAGAAACAGAACCTGAAACACCAGCTGAAGCTCCATTCGGTTGAACATCAACAGATGTTCCTGCTTGCACGCCTACTCCGCCTTGTACATTCGCTGGACTTGCACTCGTTTGAGCCGAACCAGAAGCATCCAAACCTGCTTGTGTCGAACAACCTACGGCTGTGAATGCAACACCTGATACAACCATTGAGATTAAGGCTAACTTTTTCATTGTATATTTCCTTTCATTATGACGAAAAGCAAAGTTATCTTTGCGTTGCCTATCATTCACAATTTTTTTATGTATCGTGATGTGGATTAGTTGCCGTTTGTTATTTATGCAGCATGTTTTTGCAATTTTTATTAAACCAATTCAATGCAGGATTCACACTTTTTTATTATTTTAAAAGTTCAGTTAAATGATTCTCTATTCAAAAGTTTTACTTGTATTCGCATCATAATTGCATCAGAAAAGCATGATCATCTTCATTTTTTATAATTTATAAAAACATTATCAAACCCTACTACAAACTTACATTGTAATTTACCTCTAAAAATTCGGAGTTTAGAAAAATAAAAACCGAGACTTCTCATCACGGTTCTTCAATTCATTTATTAGGTTTTAAGGCCATTGCATCTCGCCTTTAACTACTTTAGCACCCAACTCTAGGCTGCTTGACTCGCCTAAGGTTGGATATTGTTTTTGCATAATTGCAATTAATTCAGCTGAATTCTTACTGGCTTTTACCGCTTTCTCATATTGCTTTAAATAGTCGATTGAAAAATTCACTGCATCAAGACCTTCAGCGGCGCCTGCTTTCATATGCGCAGGCACAACTACTTGCGGATTTAATGCTTTGATATTTTCCAAAGTCTGCACCACTTCTGCACGATCTTTCGCTGTTGCGGTATCCGCAGTCCAAAGATGAATACCCGATGACACTGGAATACCCCCCACAACCGCTTTGACACTCGGAATCCATAAATAAGTCAGTTCTTTTTTACCTTTAATTTCGATATTTTCATTTTCTAGTTTTAAGGTTTTAGCCGTATACGCTTGCGGAACAATAATCTTGTTCGGTGCATTGGCTCCCATTTTCGGCCCCCAATACGCGACTTTCAATGCTTGCGTATCTTGAATATGTTTTACCGTCTCTGGTGTCGCAATAATTTGCACATTAGGGAAATACTGTTTAAATACATCTAAACCAAAATAGAAGTCTGGATCGCCATAGCTGACAAAAATCGTTTTTAAGGTTTTACCACTATCTAGAATGTCAGCAGCGATACGCAATGCTTCTGATTTAGAAAATTGCGCATTGACCAGTAAGACTTCTTTATCACCCTCAATTAAGGTTGAGGTCACACCGAAGTGCTCAGGCTGAGCCAAAAAGTTTTGAATTTTTAAGTCTTGTGCAAAAGCCGCAGATGTTGCTGCTAAAGTAGATACAGCAATGATATAAGGTTTGGTATTCATGTTATCGTCTCCAATTGATAACAACTACTTTAAATTGCAATTATTGCTGAATAAACACTCTAAATTAAGATAAAATGTTGCATAAATTGCAACAATAAGAATTTTATATGGATACTTTAAAAGCCATTCAAGTTTTTGTATGTATTGCGCAGCAAGGCAATCTTAGTAAAGCAGCTGAACATTTAGACTATTCTAAAGCAATGGTCTCTCGTTATTTAGATCATCTTGAACATACTTTCTCGACTCGACTTTTCCAACGTAACACGCGCAAAGTTTCACTCCCCCCTGCGGGTGAAAAAGCGTTGGTCTATTGTGAGAATATTTTACAGCAGCAACAATTGCTTGAAGGTTTAGCCACCCCTGAACAGCACAGTGGTACGATTCGTTTCAGCTGTGGTCTGTTTCTGTTCCAACTGGGTGTGAATGAATGCATTAAACAATTTAGGAAACACTATCCATAGATCCATTTCGATGTCTATTTAACTGAAAATACGGTCGACCTCATGGATGCTCAGGTTGATCTTGCACTGCGTATTACCCAGAAAATTGTAGATGGGCTGATTGCCCGACCAGTTTGTCAAATCGAATCCATCTTTTGTGCACATCCGCACTATTTACAAGATCACACTCCCCTTTCACACCCAAGCCAACTGATTCAGCATGAATGTATAGCCCACCATACGCATAATCAGTATTGGACTTTGTTTGATACAGATCAACAACCTCAGAATTATCCATTAAATGTTACGTTTAAAAGTAATGATGTGATTGCGCTCTATCAAATGTGTCTCAAAGCAGAAGGCATTGCCATGTTACCAACGCTATTGGTGCGTCAGGATATTGCACAACAACGTTTGCAACAGGTATTTACAGATTTTTCTGCACCTGACCTAACCTTGTCGTTAGTCTATGCATCAAGGCAACATTTACCGAAAATCACACAAGAATTTATTGCTTTTGTCATCGAAAACTTAAATTTTTACTTAAATCAGCAAAATTAAAAGATTTAAATCAACCTGAACGCTTGAATTTTGTCGCCTTGCCCATACTTCATCCCTATCTATGAATGACCAAGATGTGGCAGTTCGGGTTTAACCCTATGAGCATTCACGCCAAAAGGACTGTACATGTTTAAGAACTTTTTTCAACGGAGATCATCAATGGCTAATGAGCACAATGAGCAAGCTCAAGACATTCAAAATGAGCAACAGACTGAACAAACTCAAGCTGAAGGTGTAGAGCAGGCAAACGAGCTTAGCGTTGAAGATTTACAAGCGCAAATCACCAAACTCGAAGAAAGCTTGAAATTAGAAAAAGCACGCACTGCAAATGCTGTTTACGAAGCGCAGAAGAGTGTCGAGCGTATTCAACGCGAATCTGAAAAGCACAAAGAGACTGTGTTGGAAAAATTTGCTAAAGAATTACTGGATTCTGTCGATAATCTTGAACGTGCAATTCAAGCCGCGGGTGAAGAACAGACACCTGTACTCGAAGGCGTGAAACTGACCCTGAAATCCCTTTTGACCACACTGGAAAAATTTGGCGTGGTTGAGGCGGATACCCAAAATGGCTTCAATGCCGACTTACACCAGGCAGTAGGTATTGATTCAAACGCCAAGGCCAATGAGATTGGTACAGTGTTGCAGAAAGGCTATACCCTGAATGGACGTTTACTCCGCCCAGCGATGGTGATGGTGGGTCAATAATCCACAGAGCAAAGTATTTATTTGCTCAAAAATGCAGAATTTTGAGAGTTTTTTGATTTTTTTTCATAAAAATGCTTGAAAAAAACTGATTGACTCTCATATCGAATAACAAGCAAAACATTGCAACAAAATTTTAGAGGAACATTCCAAATGGCAAAAATTATTGGTATTGACTTAGGTACTACCAACTCATGTGTTGCTGTACTTGAAGGCGATAAAGTAAAAGTAATCGAAAATGCTGAAGGCGCACGTACAACTCCATCAATCATCGCTTATAAAGATGGTGAAATCTTAGTTGGTCAAAGCGCTAAACGTCAGGCTGTAACAAACCCGAAAAACACATTATTCGCAATCAAGCGTTTAATCGGTCGTCGTTATGAAGATCAAGCGGTACAAAAAGACATCGGTCTTGTACCTTACAAAATCATCAAAGCAGACAATGGTGATGCTTGGGTTGAAGTAAACGATAAAAAATTAGCGCCTCAACAGATCTCTGCTGAAATCTTGAAAAAGATGAAGAAAACTGCAGAAGACTATTTAGGTGAAACAGTTACTGAAGCGGTGATTACAGTTCCTGCTTACTTTAACGATGCTCAACGTCAAGCAACTAAAGATGCGGGTAAAATTGCAGGTCTTGATGTTAAACGTATCATTAACGAACCAACTGCTGCGGCTCTTGCGTTCGGTATGGACAAGAAAGAAGGCGACCGTAAAGTTGCAGTTTACGACTTAGGTGGTGGTACATTCGACGTATCAATCATTGAAATCGCAGACCTTGATGGCGACCAACAAATCGAAGTGTTATCAACAAATGGTGATACTTTCCTTGGTGGTGAAGACTTTGATAACGCGTTAATTGAATTCTTGGTTGAAGAATTTAAGAAAGAACAAAGTGTGAACTTGAAAAATGATCCACTTGCGTTACAACGTTTGAAAGAAGCTGCTGAAAAAGCAAAAATCGAGCTTTCTTCATCAAATGCAACTGAAATCAACCTTCCATACATCACCGCTGATGCAACAGGTCCTAAGCACTTAGTGATCAATGTAACGCGTGCAAAACTTGAAGGTTTAGTTGCTGATTTAGTTGCTCGTACAATCGAGCCTTGCAAAATCGCGCTTAAAGATGCTGGTCTTTCGACTTCAGACATCTCTGACGTAATTTTAGTTGGTGGTCAGTCTCGTATGCCACTTGTACAACAAAAAGTACAAGAATTCTTTGGTAAAGAGCCACGTAAAGACGTGAACCCTGATGAAGCTGTTGCAATCGGTGCTGCGATTCAAGGTGCTGTATTGTCTGGTGACAAAACTGACGTTCTTTTATTAGACGTAACACCATTAACTTTAGGTATCGAAACCATGGGTGGTGTATTAACACCAATCATTGAGAAGAACACTACGATTCCTGCGAAGAAATCACAAGTGTTCTCTACAGCTGCTGACAACCAGCCTGCTGTAGATATTTCAGTTTACCAAGGTGAACGTAAAATGGCTCAACAAAACAAATTGTTGGGTAACTTCCAATTAGGCGATATCCCACCTGCTCCACGTGGCGTACCGCAAATTGAAGTATCGTTCGACATCAACGCTGACGGTATCTTAAAAGTATCGGCTAAAGATAAGAGCACTGGTAAAGAGCAATCAATCCAGATTAAAGCAAACTCAGGTTTGTCTGATGCTGAAATCGAAGCAATGATCAAAGATGCTGAAGCGAATGCTGAAGAAGACCGTAAGTTTGAAGAGTTAGCGAAAGCACGTAACGAAGCGGATGCTTTAGTCTCTAGCTCGAATAAAGCAGTCAAAGATCTTGGTGATAAAGTCACTGAAGATGAAAAAACTGCGATTGCTACTGCGGTGTCTGAGCTTGAAGCATCGACTAAAGAAAATGATGTTGAAGACATCAAAGCGAAAACTGAAGCTTTACAAAACATCTTGATGCCAATCACCCAACGTGCTTATGAACAAGCACAAGGTGCTGGCGGCGCAGAAGGTTTTGATCCAAACGCATTCCAAGGTGGTGATGCGGGTCAACAACAGAAAGCGGACGATGGCGTTGTAGATGCTGAGTTCACTGAAGTAAAAGATGACAAAAAATAATTTGTCTCTTTAAAAAAGACCGCGCGAAAGCGCGGTTTTTTTTATATTTTAAGATAAGTCATTTTGTTCAAAATAAAGTTCGCCCAAAATTGGCATGAACAAAGGTATAACGCCACAGGCTTTTATTTCTTCAATAAACTCAGGAATGTTCACCCCAGGTAATAACTGAGGAACGTCATCAATCGGTGTCACCATGCTATATGTTGTCTGACTAATTCAGGATCACTCAATAAAGGCTGAGTAAACGTTTGGGTTAAGTTTGGACGACTGATAAAAGGATCAAGCACAACTGTACGATGCTGATCAGAAAGAATGAATCCCGCTGTCCCCAAATATTTGATTTTTAAATTTTTAACGTTTGCCTCAGCAGGAGAATCTGCTGTCCATGCAGTATCAGGCGCTTTCAGTAAATATTTCAGCATATTGTGCCTTAATGTTTATTTTATTTATTCCTTCAGAATATGCATTAAAGCAGAATGTGATACATGTTGATATATTTTCCAGATATCTCTTATTCTTGTTATAGTTCAATTTATTTAGATCAAAAGTCTCTCTTAAACTGATTCATTTCATTTTCAGAAGAATAGAAAATACAATCATGCGCTTTTTAATTTTTTCAGGGTTAATTATTTTCTTATTAGGGTTAAGTTATCAAACTCAGAAACATCCTCAACTAAAATTCAATTCATTAGCTGACCGTATCACTCATCCAATAGATACTCGCCTGCGTTATCGAATCGCTGAGGTAGATCCTCGTTTTAAACTCAGTATTGAACAAGTACAAGAAATTAGCCAACAAGCAACTCAAATTTGGAAAGATGGTACAGGTCAAGATTATTTTGTTTATGACCCCAATGCCCAACTTGCGATTCACCTCATTTACGATGAACGCCAACAAGAAAGTGAACAACGCCGAGAACATATAACTCAACTCGAAGCGAATCAACAGGTATGGAAAGATAAAAAACAGCAATTAGACCAAATTGAACAAGAAATTATGCGGAGTAAGCAATTTTTAGATTTAAAACAAGAACAACTCAATCAACAAATTCAGCAATATAATCAAGAGCAGCTTTCTGCTCAACACAACCAATCTTCATCTGGGAATTCGACATATTTTCAGCAGAAACAACAAGAGCTAAAAAGTAATATTGAGTTAGTGCAACAAGAAGTTAATCAATACAATCAAAGAATTACTCAATTAAATCAAAAAATAGATGAACTTAACTCACTGGATCAACAACTAGATGCTTCAGTCAAACAATACAAACAACGCTTTCAACCACATTTATTTCATAAAGGCTTATTTAATGGAAAACAAATTTTAATCTATGAGTTTGAATCAGATAACGATTTACGATTAACACTAGCACATGAACTAGGACACGCCCTTGGTTTACAACATGCAAACAGCCCTCAAGCTTTAATGTACCCTATTATGAAAGATCAAGAGATGGACCATTTCCGTCTCACTCAGGCTGACCGTGATTTATTATTAACAAGATAGCCTTTTATGGCTGAATTCGCCCTACAACAAGAGATTCAAGTTCATAATCAAAAAACTCAGCAACTTAATCGAGATATTCAAAAACTCAATCAAAATAATAAGCAACTTGTAGCATCAGCTCATCAATTTAATCAAACATTTCAGCCACGTTTGTTTCACAAAGGGCATTTCAATGGTAAACAGATTTTTATTTATGAATTTTCATCACTGGATGATTTACGCCTCACTCTGGCACATGAGTTTGGACATGCACTAGGTTTAAAGCATACCAAAGATCCAAAATCACTGATGTATCCAAGAATCAAGGAACAAGATGCGAAGAACTTTCAACTCGCAGATGTCGATCTGGAACTACTCGGCTTTTCTCGTTAAGTCTCTGTTATAAGGATATGAGAAATCTATAAGCTGATGTTTTTAAAAAGATCGTAACAATAAGTCGATTCTTTTGATTTATTCATGTTATTGTGGTGTCAAAACATCATCTTAGTCTTAATGGAGATCAGCATGAGTTATTATCATATCCTCATTGAAGTGAATGACCACATCAGTACGATTGAACAGACTCGTGATATTGAAATCTTAGATATTCAGGATCTTAGTCCGTATCTTCATTCTATTTTGATCCCCTATTTCAATGAACATGAATTAGAGTTTGAAGATGAGAATCTTACTTATAATGAAGTTCTACATCTCGAAGTTAAACAAACGCTCTTGCCAATTGAACACCTGATTGAAGAAGAACAAAAACAACTACCTAGCGATACAGATGTAACTATTACTGCTTATGAAATTTTTAATGATCGTGATTTAAGCCAAGATGTCACTGCGGTAATTTTTGATATTTTAGAAGCCATAAAATTAGATGCTGCACCTTAAATAAAATAAGGTCTGTATTTAAGCAGACCTTATTTTATTTAAATATATTTATTGCATCATTTGTTTTGCTTGCTCTTGCCTAAATGCACGTAAAATTTGTTGACCAGCACGACCTGTAGGATTCAGGCCTAAGCGCGTTTGCTCTTGGCGAATGGCTTGACGACTTTTGTCTCCAATCAATCCATCCACCACGCCAATATCATAACCTCGCTTGACCAAAAACTGCTGAATTTCGCGACGCTCTGCTCGAGAAGTCCCTGCATCATCCGTTGGCCAAGACGTTAAAAATGCTGTACCACCTCGTAAACGATCAGATAAATGAGCGATCGCTAAACCATAACTTTCAGCAGCGTTATAGCTATAAATTGCATCAAAGTTTTTAAAGACCAAAAATATTGGACCATTTGCGCCCGCAGGTGAAATCAATCCAGCAGGCGTACTACCCGATAAATTACCTTGAATTAAAGCTGTACCATCCGCACGAGTCACACCCTGTGCAACCCAGCTATTCAGCGACCTTTTATTACGGCGGCTTTCACCTGCAACTGACATACCTTGTGGAATTGTCACTTCAAAGCCCCATGGCATACCTGTTTGCCACCCTGCCCGTTTTAGGAAATTGGCCGTTGAAGCCAGAGCATCTGTGGTACTTGAAACCAGATCACGGCGACCATCACCATCAAAATCAACCGCTAAACGCTCATAAGTCGATGGCATAAACTGGGTATGACCAAAAGCCCCTGCCCACGAACCATATAATTGATCTTGTGTTAAATCACCACGCTGTAAAATACGCATCGTCGCAAAAAATTCACTACGGAAATAACTTTGGCGGCGACCCTCGCAACTGAGCGTTCCCAAAGCCTGCAATAATGGATATTTACCTGAAATATCGCCGTAGTTACTTTCCACACCCCACACCGCCACTACAGTTTCTGCTGGTACACCATAAGCCTGTTCAACTCGATTTAAAACAACACGATGTTGAGCAAGTTTTTGTTTGCCCACTTGAACACGCTCATCATCAACCAAACCTGATAAATAGTCCCAAATTGCAGTAGAAAATTCAGGTTGATAATTCAATTTGTCTATGACCGAATAATCTGGTTTTAAATTCTGGGTATAACGATCATAGCTTGATGCTAAAACACCAGAAGCAATTGCTTGTGAGCGTAAATTTGCTAAGCAGCCTTGAAAATCTGAAGTTGAAGTATATGTACTCGTGTTTTGAATGGCAGTTGAGGATGAGGAAAATGTTGCACCATTAATCACAAGCTCAGCATGTGCCTGACTGAAAAACGAAAAAAAGGCAGTGCCTAGGAAAAAAGAAAAATAATGCTTCATGACTTAACCAAAATATTTGAATTCAAATTTCCATATCACCTTAACATGCTGTTTGAATATGTATCGTTTGGAAACGTAACTTTGAATTCATTTATTGTCTTTTAAATTTAAAACCTAATTTTTAAATTCATAACTCCACCATCGTTTTAAATTTAAAAGTTAACAACACCCTTCATTTAAATTCATTCCAATTTACTAAAACAGCTCAAACCCGCACACTATTCCTTACATTTCATAAAATTAAAATAGATATCCACAGTCTCAAAATTTAAATTCAAAACACAGCAACCCCTTTGGTTTTAAATTTAAAAAATGCATATTTTTGAATTTAAACCACAACACTCAACAACCTAGCACAATTTAAATTCAAATTTTTCATACTATTTTAAATTCAAAAGCCCAACTTAAAGTTATCCACAGCACTCCAAAAATGGTATCGCACATTTTTTGAATTTAAAACTTTAAATTCAAAAAATCATACGCAATAAAAAAGCGACCCGAAGATCGCTTTTTTGGCTACTGTGGATAAGTTTAGAGGTTCATATCCGCTGTTAATGCCAATGGCACAGGTAGAATTTTGGCAAGTTGACGACACAAGTCGGTTAAATCATCACGGTTATTCGGCATCAACGTAATATGACCAAGCTTACGACCAGCACGCTCAGACTTATTATAAAGATGTAAATGCGCACCTTTCAGTGCTAAAACATCTTCTGATTTCGGGTGTTGACCAATGATATTCACCATCACAGTTGGGAGAACCACATCAGTTGACCCCAATGGCAAGCCTGCAACTGCACGGATATGGTTTTCAAACTGTGAGCAAATCGCGCCCTCAATCGACCAATGTCCTGAATTGTGCACACGACACGCCATTTCATTGGCGTAGAGGCCTTGTTCCGTCACAAACAGTTCAAGTGTAAGTACACCCACATAATTAAGATGATTCAACAACCGAGTAATATAGTCTTGTGCAACTGGTTGTAAATCTGTGCTATTTGGTGCAGGAACGATTGAGTGTGACAATATGCCATTGTGATGGTGGTTTTCAGCAAGTGTCCAAGTTTTGACATCGCCATCCTGTCCACGCACCGCAATAATGGATACTTCACGGCTAAATTTCACAAAACTTTCTGCAATCAAGCTTTTGGCAGGCCCTAATTCAGCCCAAGCTGTATCAATTTGATCTTCAGAACGTAATACGAACTGACCTTTACCATCGTAGCCACCTGTTACGGTTTTTAATACGATAGGTAATCCAAGTTCAGCCACGGCTTGCTTTAAGCTCTCTAAGCTATCCACAGCACGATACGGTGCAACTGGAATACCGAGTTCATCAAACAAACTTTTTTCTGCCAAGCGATTTTGTGCTGTCGCCAAAGCAAGGCGAGGAGGGTGCAGTGTTTTGGTTTGGGTCAAAACATCTACATCAGCAACAGGCGTATTTTCAAATTCAAGACTGAATACATCGGCACTTGCGATGAAATCTTGTAGTGCTTCTGGATTTTTACTTGAAAATACAGGACCTAAAATAGCTGCTGGGCAGTCTGTTTCGGCTTCGAAAAAGCTACATTGAATATTGAGTGGTAAAGCTGCTTGCGCCATCATGCGCCCAAGCTGTCCACCACCAAAAATACCGATGGTTTTATTCATGATTGGCCCCGTTATACTTGACCAGGAATGTTATTGTTCGATACTTTTTCGGTTTGAGCTGTGCGGAAATCAGCCACATTTTTAGCAATATCTGAGCGGGTTAAACCTAGAATTTGCGCTGCAAGAATTGCCGCATTGGTTGCACCTGCCTGACCAATCGCTAAAGTCCCCACAGCAATACCCGCTGGCATTTGTACAATCGAAAGCAATGAGTCAACGCCATTTAAAATTGAAGATTTAACAGGCACGCCAAGCACAGGTAAATCAGTTTTAGCAGCACACATCCCAGGTAAATGCGCCGCGCCACCCGCACCTGCAATAATCACCTGAATACCACGATCACGTGCTGTTTCAGCATATTCAAATAAACGATCTGGCGTACGGTGCGCAGAAACCACCTCAGCTTCAAAAGGAACACCCAATTGTTTGAGCATATTAGCGGTATGTTCAAGTGTTGCCCAATCTGATTGAGAACCCATGATAATTCCGACTAAAGGTTGGCTATCTGTTGCGACCGCATTCATTGGCTTTTCCAAAACATGATAAAAATAGGGAAATGTCTCGACTTACGCCAAGCACAAAGGAATAAATTGGCAAATATTATAGCGGTTTTTTCAGGCATCCCCAAATAAAGAACATTAGGGCAGTAGCCGAAAAATTAGCTCTGGTTACGGAACACAAAATAGACACAGCCCATTAAGCAAAACATCGCCCAGACATAATCCAACTTGAATGGTTGTTTAAACAGAAAAATCATAAAGGGCACAAACACAATCAGCGTAACAACTTCTTGGGTGATTTTCATTTCGCCCAAACTCCAACCCTGTTGATTTAATAGTTTAGTTGCAGGAATCATAAAACTATATTCCAATAGAGCAATCAACCAACTAAACAAAATCGCTTGCCAAAGCGGCGCATTGTGTAAAATTTTCAGATGCCCATACCACGCCATCGTCATAAAACAGTTAGAAATGATCAACAAACATAATGCTAAAAGTGTAGGGCTCAATCGGATGTCCTTTTATAAAAATAAGGGCTGAATCATTTGCATTTGAATACATCAGAATAACGTTAAAATCACTCAATTTTAAGTTAATAACAACAACGAATTTTGACTATCTTTTCCATGTCAGCCTTGCTATCGTTGCGATTGATTTTTATTGATAACGACAATCATACACACGAGATTAGTGCTGTATGTAAAGCAGTGGAGAAGGCGCATTATGCATCTGCATATTTTGGGTATTTGTGGCACATTTATGGGGTCTTTGGCTCTGTTAGCACGAGATTTAGGACATAAAGTCACAGGTTCAGATGCCAATGTTTATCCACCGATGTCGACTCAACTGGAAAATGCAGGTATTGAATTGATGCAGGGCTATGACCGTAGCCATTTACAACCGCATCCTGACCTTGTGATCGTCGGTAATGCCATGAAACGTGGTATTGATGCGATTGAATACATGTTAAATGAAGGCCTGCCTTATATTTCTGGCCCACAGTTTTTGGCAGACCATGTCTTGCAAGGCAAACATGTACTCGGTGTCGCAGGGACACATGGCAAAACCACAACCACGACCATGCTGGCCTGGGTGCTGGATCAGGCAGGTTTAAACCCTGGCTTTTTGATTGGTGGCGTACCACTGGGTTTTAGTGAGAGCGCGCGTTTAGGTGGTGGAAAATATTTCTGTGTAGAAGCCGATGAGTATGATTCTGCCTTCTTCGATAAGCGTTCTAAGTTCGTTCACTATCACCCAAAAACTGCGATTTTAAATAATCTTGAATTTGATCATGCCGACATCTTTGATGACCTCGCTGCCATTCAAAAACAGTTTCACCATTTAGTACGTACCATTCCAAGTGAAGGTCGTATTATTGCGCCGATTACTGAAACCAATATTGATGAAGTGCTAGAACAGGGCTGCTGGACGCCTGTGGTTCGTACCAGTCTTGAGCCAAATGACCAAGCTGCTTTATCTGCGGAGCTGATCAGTGCTGATGGTAGTCATTTTAACGTGCTTGAACACGGTCAAGTGATTGGTGAAGTGAAATGGAACATGACAGGGCAACACAGTGTTGCCAATGCTTTAGCCACCATTGCCGCAGCTCAGCATGTCGGTGTAACGATTGAACAGGCGTGTGAAGCCTTATCCAACTTCGGTGGCGTTAAACGCCGTATGGAGCTGTTAGGAACGGTTCGTGGTATCGAAGTCTATGATGACTTTGCCCATCATCCAACCGCAATTGAAACCACGCTGGACGGCGCACGTAAACGTCTAGGCGAACGTAAACTGTGGGCGATCATTGAGCCACGCTCTAATACCATGCGTATGGGCAGCCATAAAGATGGTTTGGCACATTCAGCACGTTTAGCTGATGAAGTGATTTGGTATCAACCAGAGGGCTTGGACTGGGATTTACAGCCTGTGATTGCCGCTTCATCAAACAAGGCCGAAGTCAGCCGTTCGCTGGATGAGATCATTGCCCGTGTGGTGAATGAAGCAGGTGAGGGCGATGCTGTGGTGATTATGTCGAATGGTGGTTTTGGTGGATTACACCAAAAGTTGATTACGGCTTTGTCGTAATCTAGCCTATAGCACACTTTCATAATTCAATCTTGTCACGGTATTTACTACCGTGACAGGCGGCATGGATGCCGCCCGTTGAGCAGGGGTTACATGGACGTACCCTCTGCTCAACAAAGGATTTTTGTTACCTTGCGGAGTAAACTCCTCACCCATGAAAAGTAAGGAAATGCCTATACAATAACAATTAAACCTATTCAGTCTATATGAGGCTGTGCAGCCTTTTCCAAATGAAACATATCCAATCCATTTATTGTAATTAACTCAATTTATTCACCAATTTCAACGGCAAAATCTTCATTGCAATTCCCATTGGTAACCACGGCCACTGAGGTACATAAGCCTTTACTGATTCCTTCTCAATGGCTTTCACCAACGCCTTGCAACCCGTCTTTTCATCCACTTCAAATGGTAGTTTTTTCGCACCCTCATTCATTTCAGTACGAATATAGCCGGGGAAAATGGTTGAAACTTTAATTGGCGTATCCAACAACTCTGCACGAATGCCTTCCGCTAAATGTGCCACCGCTGCTTTACTCGCAGCATAGGTCGACAAATGCTTCGGTAAACCGCGCATTGCACTCATTGAGGAGATCACTACCAAATGACCTTTGTTTTGCGCTCTGAAGATTTCAACTGCTGCTTCGCACTGTGCCAATGCTGAAATAAAGTTGGTTTCCGCTGTGGCACGATTTACTTCAAAATGACCCTTACCGATACGGCGACCTTCACCCACACCTGCATTGACAATAATTCGGTCAATCGTTCCAAATTCTTGCTGAAAGGCTTTAAAAACCGTAAACACATCATCGTAATGGGTCACATCCAGCGTCTTAATCCCCACCCGAATCGAAAACTGACGTTGCAACTCCTGTTGTAACACTTCTAGACGCTCTAAACGTCGTGCGCACAACGCCAAATTGTAACCTTTAGCCGCAAATTCACGCGCCATACCTGCGCCCAAGCCTGAACTTGCCCCTGTAATTAAAATTGTTTTTGCCATGCCTGCCACCTATTTTTTAAATCCATGTTAAAAGTTCAGCATCACGTGTTTTTAAATAATGATGCTCATTAAAGCTCAGTAATTGCAAACGTCCATCTGTCCAACGCAGCGTGGTGATACTGGCATTGGCAATCGACCAATTTAGCGCAAAGATCTGCTTTGCATTCAAACCTAATACTTTACCTACCGCCACAGAGATCACGCCACCTGAACTAAATACGACGGCTTGACGATGCTTGGTCATATCAATACTTTCGCAAAGCGATTGCAATGCTTGCTCAACACGTGATTGAAAGCCTAACCATGTTTCATGATATTCATGATCATATTGCGCTCCAATCCAGCGGTCTATTGCACCATCAAAGATTTTGGCCAAATAAGCACGTGGATTGGCCATCAATTCAACATCCTGTTTCAGCAATTCAGGCTGATTAAAACGCGGTTCATATTGAGCAAAGACATGCTGATGATCAAACTCATTCCACGCCGATTCGGTTTGAATGGATGCATTATGGAAACTTTGCGATAAAGCGAGTTGCGCCGTCTGCTGATGACGTTGCATTGAACCTGCAACCACTAAAGGCGTTTGTTTTAGGGTTTGTTTAAAAAAATCACCCACAACCTGTGCCTGTTGTTCACCTTTAGCTGAAAGCTGATCATAGCTCGCTGCACCAAACGACGCTTGCCCATGCCGCACCAAATAAATTGTGCTCATCGTTTTAAAATATCCTGTAGTTTTGCAGCATATTCAGGAATCAACTGCTGTGCTTCAGTATTGTTTTGGGCTATCAGTTTTAAAGCCCGAATATGTAAGGCATGAATCAAAATCCAAAAATCCTTAAAGGCGGGATTATCAGTTTGCTGATGGTAATAACGATAATAAATCTGTTGCGCAATCACGGCTAAACGGAACAAACCAAACACTTCATAAAAAGCCCAATTCATTGGTTGCAAACCTGTTTTTTCCAGATAGTAATCCACCACCTGTTGACGTGTCAGCATACCTTTTAAATTGGTCGGTTGACGGCGGCTTGATTTCATCAGCGCATCATCATCCTCTTGAATCCAGTAGGCGAGGGCACTGCCCAAATCCATCAATGGATCACCGAGTGTTGCCATTTCCCAATCTAGCACCCCAATCACTTTTGTCGGTTGTTGTGGATCTAAAATGACATTATCAAAACGCCAGTCATTATGAATTACGCAAGTTTTAGCATCGGCAGGGATATGTTCCAACAACCACTCACGCACAAAAGCAAAATCAGGTACATTTGGCGTGAGTGCTTTGCTATAACGTGCATCCCAACCTTCGACTTGACGGCGACAATAACCTTCACCTTTGCCCAGTTGTTCCAATTCTGTACCTTGATACGGCACTTGATGCAGCTCGATCAATTTATCTAGAACATTCAGGCACAATTGCTGTACCTGTTGCTCATCTAACTGTAATTCTTTCGGTAAATTGGCGCGTGGAATAATACCCTCGATCCGTTTCATCACATAGAAGTCACAGCCAATTACGCTCTCGTCCTGACACAGTGCCATCATTTCGGGCAGGACAGGGTAGAACGGTTCCAGATGTTTTTGTACCAAATATTCACGCGCCATATCATGTGCTGATTTGGCTTTGGTGCCTTTCGGTGGACGGCGTAAAATTAGATCTGCATTGTCATATTGCAGTCGATAAGTCCAATTCGATGCACCACCCGAATATTGGGTGACTTGTGCCTGTCCTTGTAGATTTATACCTTGGTCTTTTAACCACGTTTCCACTGCGGAAATATCCAGTTCTTCGCCATGCCGAACCTGACCACCCACATCAATCACTGCCATTTTCTTATATCCTTATCCACGACCATAGCCACGTTTTTTGAGTTCTAGTTTAGCAATCATGCCCTTATGTACTTCGTCTGGTCCATCAGCTAAACGTAAACTGCGTGCTTGATTAAAGAATGCAGTCAGTGGTGTATCACGTGACACACCTTCGCCGCCATGAATCTGAATCGCCATATCCACCACATTTTGCAATACGGTTGGTGCAACCACTTTGATTGCAGAAATTTCGGTGAGTGCCGCCATATTACCTAAAGTGTCCATCTTGTAAGCCGCATACAGCGTTAATAAACGGGCTTGGTCGATTTGCACACGGGCTTCTGCCACACGTTCTAAATTCCCACCCAACTTTAATAATTCTTTGCCAAATGCTTTACGGGACATGCCACGATCAATCATCAACTCTAAGGCTTTTTCAGCTGCGCCAATACAACGCATACAATGATGGATTCGTCCAGGCCCTAAACGCCCTTGCGCAATTTCAAAACCTTGTCCTGCGCCGCCAATAAAGTTGCTCACTGGCACACGCACATTGTCAAAACTAACTTGCCCATGTCCATGCGGTGCATCATAGTCACCAAACACGGGTAGCATTCGCTCAATCATGACACCTTGTGCATCAATCGGCACAAGTACCATCGAATGTTGATGATGACGGTCTTTGCTCTCGTCAGGGGTATAAGCCATGAAGATAATCACTTTGGCATTAGGATCACCCAAGCCCGATGACCACCATTTACGCCCATTCAGGACGATTTCATCACCATCAATCACTGCTGTGGCTTGCATATTAGTGGCATCACTGGAAGCCACGGCGGGTTCCGTCATACAGAACACTGAACGGATTTCCCCTGCAAGCAAAGGTTGCAACCATTGCTGTTTTTGTGCCTCGCTACCATAGCGCCATAACACTTCCATATTGCCGCTATCAGGTGCATTACAGTTAAATACGGTGGGTGCAAGTAAGCTACGTCCAGTCAGTTCGGCAATATGCGCATATTCCTGAACCGATAAACCAGCACCCAATTCCGCATCGGGCAAAAACATATTCCATAAGCCAGCCGCTTTAGCCTTATCTTTCAATTGTTGTAATTGTTCAGGCCACTGCCACTTGGTCCAGTCACCATCGACATTAAGTTGATGGACGTCATCCCAAAATGCCTTTTCGATCGGTTCAATTTCTTGTTGGATAAAGGCTTTGGTTCGTGCAATAAAATCCTGTGCGCGTTCAGACAATGCAAACATCATCATTTCCCTCAAAGTAAAAATTTGGCGAAGCTTGATTCGCTGCTTTACATCACCATAAGCGAAAATTTATTATGAATGAAATGATTTTATTTTATTCAAAACTATGAATCAGATTCATAATACTAACCCATTGGAAGTGGCTCACTTTCATCGTATTGATATTAATTTATATCCGTTGTTTATTGCGATTTTTGAACAAAAGAGCATTTCTAAAGCTGCCCAATTGTTGTGTATCAGCCAATCTGCGGTCAGCCACGCCTTGCAGCGTTTACGTGTACAACTTAAAGATGAGCTGTTTGTGCGTAGTGGGCAAAAAATGCTGCCTACGCCTTATGCTGAGCAGATTTATCAGCCGATTCAAATGGCTTTATTGAGTATTCAAAAGATTGCTATGCCTCAGCAAGATTTTAGGCCGAGCATGCTACAAAGTATAAAAATCGCGATTCATGATGAAATCGAACCCATTATTTTTCCTCAATTGGTCAATCACTTTGCCAAGCAAAATCTCAATATCCAGTTTTTTAGTTCTAAACTTGATCGTAAAAATATGTTGGCTGATTTATCAGCTCAACAAATCGATTTTGTGATTGACTTAGTACAACCGTATCAAGCTCATTTACAGTTTGAAAACCTGATTGAAGATTATTTTGTGGTCTGCACACAGCAAACTAAAATGAATTTATCGCTCTATTTATCATCACCGCATATTGGTGTGTCATCACGGCGTACGGGGTTATTATTAGAGGATATTTATCTCAATCGGCAACAATTGTCTCGGCAAATTTTTCTACGCTGTCAGCACTATTCAACAGCTTTACAGGTCTTAGCGCAGCACCCAAATGCAATACTGACTATCCCTCAAAGTATTCTAAAACATCTACACTATTCAAAAGATTTACAGATTCATGCACTTCCGATTGAATTACCCAAAATCAATATGGGTATGTATTGGCATGAGCACGTAAAACACAATCCTCGACATCAATTTTTACGCACAGAGATTTTGAAAATTTTTAATCCTGACCTAATTTGCTGAAGATTTGCACATTTGCTAAAAATGTGTAATTCTATACACACATTTGGATGTCATCATCCATACAAAATTCGTTTGACAAGGGGAGTAGCCTCCTCCAAACCTAGGTAGTGTAGTTAAAATACTTAGGTGTCAGAGTTTCGTCATTACACTTTGCAAAAAGTCGGACTCTGAGCATCGCAATCGATTTGTGATGTAGGCAAGACCTTGATCATGTTGAAACAGATGTATTTATTCATCTGGCAACTGGTCAAGGTTTTTTTATGCCCAGTTGCTAGATATGGAGTTGTGATGGAAACTATCGGTAATCTATGGCTGTATGTCGTATTCTTCGGCCTTGTCACAGTCATGCTTTTGGTCGATTTTTTAGGCTTTAAACAAAAACAAAACCAAGATGTTCCAATCAAGCAAGCCGCTTACTGGAGTATTGCTTGGGTCACTGTGGCAATGCTATTTGGTGGGGGCTTGTGGCTCTATCTACAGCAAACAGTAGGACTCACCCTTGCGAATCAAAAAACCATGGAATACTTCGCAGGTTATCTACTGGAAAAATCACTGGCAATTGATAACGTCTTCGTTTGGCTGATGATCTTCGCAGCTTTTGCAATTCCACCTGCATTGCAACGTAAAATCCTGCTGTACGGCGTACTCGGCGCAATTGTCTTAAGAACCATTTTTATCTTTATTGGGGCTTGGTTCGTACAAGAATTTTCTTGGGTACTTTATATTTTCGGTGCATTCCTTGTTTATACAGGTTTTAAATTCCTGAAAGGTCAAGACGAAGAAACCAATATTGAAGATATTAAATTACTGAAATGGTTACGCAAACACATGCGTATTACCCCTCAACTTGAAGGTAATAAATTTTTCGTCCGTCAAAATGGCGTGTTATGGGCAACACCTTTATTTTTAGTTTTAATCTTAGTTGAAGCATCTGATGTTATTTTCGCGGTTGACTCTATTCCTGCGATTTTCGCTGTAACCAGTGACCCGTTCATTGTATTAACAGCGAACTTAATGGCGATTTTGGGTTTACGTGCCATGTTCTTCTTACTTGCTGGCTCTGCATCTAAATTACATTATTTGCCTTATGGTTTAGGCATTATCTTATTGTTTATTGGTGCGAAAATGTTATTGCTGGATGTGTTCCACATGCCAATCTGGATTTCGTTAGGCTTTATCGTACTGGTGCTGAGTATCACTGCTTATCTATCATTACGTCATAATAAAAAGCAGTTGCAATCTTAATCAGTTGAATTCAGGCATTTGATAAATTCAGATGCCTGAACAGTTAAATCATAAAAATAGACTGTACATTAAAAAAACAGATCAATATCATATGGCGGCTTAAAGCTTTTATCTTTCCTAATCAGAAACATAATAAAACAAGGGCTGTTCACATCAATGTCGATCAGGCCAATTAAAATGAGTGGGGTCTCATGCGTTCTAAAAAAATTAATCTTGTGGTGGTGCCATTATTACTGAGTGCTTGCAGCCATAATGATGGGCCGCTAGTACAAGATGTTTATAACAATCAATATGATTGTGCAACAGACTGGAATACTGAAACTTGTGAAGAAGAAAATAGCTCAGGAAGCGGAGGTTCTACTGCTGGCGTTCGCTATTATGGTGGTTTTGGTTCTGGGCGTTATTTAGGACCACAATATTATCAACATAATCGTGAAGTCTCCTTTAAAGGCAACACCTTGAGACCACACACCAATCTCAGTGTGGGACAACCTTCAATTTCAACCACTGCAAAACGCTATTCTGTATCATCACCTATTCGTGGCGGTTTCGGTCGTGGCGGCTCATCATTTGGTGGCTAATTAAAAGACTGAAACTCAAGATGAAAAGAAAAATATTACCCCCCCGCACAGACTGGCAGCTTGAGCACCAAAAGATTGGTTTTGACTACTTTAATTTACCCTCACTGGATGGCTCAATTTACTGGTCAGAAGGAATTGCCTACGAATTTACACTGAAGCAAATTGAGCAGCTTGAAGATGCAGCTAATGAACTGCATCAAATGTGTTTAGCTGTGACAAGTGATTTGATTCAACGCGGTAATTATCCTGATTATTTCCAGATTCCAGTTGCTGCAATTGCACAAATCGAGCAGTCTTGGCGACAAAATGCGCCGATGCTTTATGGACGCTTTGACTTTGCCTATGATGGGCGCAATATCAAAATGCTGGAATACAATGCTGATACTCCCACAGGACTGTTAGAGGCATCAGTAGCACAATGGCTATGGATCGAACAAGTATCTGGGATTTCGAATCGAGATCAGTTTAACAGTATTCACGAAGACTTGATTAAGCGTTGGCGAACCATTCTACCGCGAGGAAGTCACGTGCATTTTGCAGCCTGTCAAGAAGCAGGGCGAGAGGACTGGGGTAATCTTGAATATTTGATGGATACCGCCTTTCAGGCACATCTACAAGTTTCTGAACTTTCAATGGAAAATATTGGCTGGAATGGACAGAGTTTTGTTGATCTGAATAATCGACCCATTCAAAACCTATTCAAGTTATATCCTTGGGAATGGATTTGGGAAGAATCATTCTCTCAATATCTGAGTCCGCAATCGAATTGGATCGAACCATGTTGGAAAATGCTGCTCTCTAATAAAGCAATTTTAGTGGAGCTTTGGAAACACTATCCAAATCACCCTCTTTTGGTCGAGACTCATCATTTTGATCCCCAGCAAAAATTCTCTGGCAAATGGGTCAAAAAACCGATCTTAGCAAGGGAAGGGGCGAATATTCGAGTGTTGCAAGATGGTCAAGATCAAGGGGCTGCTTCTGGTAGTTTCTATTTTGATGGCTATGATAAATATGGCTATGTGGTACAAAAATGGGTAGAGACTCCATTGTTTGCTGGTCAGTTACCCACGCTGGGTTTATGGATGGTGGGACATCAGTGTGCAGGCATGTCGATTCGTGAGGACTGCTACGACATTATTGGCAATGATGCTCATTTTGCAGCGCATTATTTTGTGGAATAAAGAAAGGACAATATTTATATGTAGAGAAATCATCTACATTTTTTATTTTTTGAAGGTAAATCTCATAATATTCTATCTTCCCCAACGGCATGGCTGTCGCTGGTTTAGCTGTGGTATCAGGCAGGTACCATCAGCTAAAGAAAGGATTTTTCTACTTTTGATCCATCAAAAGTAAAGCGTAATTCAATATTCATTCTAATCACTCATACGCTATATCATCATAAAATACAGACTTAAATCCTATGCGCTGCAACCCGTTTCATATAAGACACCAAACGAGTAAAAAATAAAATTTGCAGAAAAATGGTAAAAGCCGAAACACACCATTCGTACCACATTTCAAATGCGGTTTGCGCTAAACCAAAATATTGATAAATTCCCAATAAAACTAGCCCAAAAACAATTCCAAACACAGTATTTTGCATCAAAATAGGAAAGGACAACGCCGTGACTCGATTTAAGAAATGGACACCTTGATCAGCACCATTGGCTTGATAAGTCCGTTGAATCCCAATCAGCATAATCAATAGGGTCAATGTAGCTTCAATCCCAATCACTCGAATATCAGAATAAGGCGAATACATACCGTAATAGTACACCGCACTCACCACCAATGCCGCTGCGAGATAATAGTTTTTATAATGTTGTTTACTTAGAGTATCTTCAGCCAACTCATGCGCTAAAGCTTTGGTATTCCAATAATACATGTGTATTTTTCTCAAGAAGTATCATTATTGCTGACAATTTACGTATTTACACCGAAAAGTAAAGTGAATTGATCCAATCAATTACTCATACCTCGCTCGGCTTTCTATACTTAAATTAGACGAATAATCCAGTAAAACGAGCAAAATCGAGTACAATCAATCGAAAAAAGTAAAATTGTAGGTTGTTATGACTTTGGCTACTCCCATCACTGTTATTCGTGGTCGCTTCTTAGATATTCAAAAAACTGTTGCTCAAGCAAATCAAATTGCAGATCAAGTCCGTTATCTCGAAGATGGTGTCCTCATCACGGAACAAGGCAAAATTCGCTGGTTTGGGACATGGAACGACGCTCAAGACCATCTACCAATCAATATTGAAATTCAGCATTATCCAGAGCAACTGATCATCCCAGGCATGATCGATACGCATATTCACTTTCCACAAACGGAAATGGTCGGTGCTTACGGCGAACAGCTTTTGAGCTGGTTAAACACTTATACGTTCCCAACTGAAATCCAGTTTAAAGACAAAGCTTATGCGAGCGAGATTGCCAAGTTTTTTGTGAATGAACTGCTTAAAAATGGCACAACCACTGCACTAGTATTTTGTACGGTTCATCCTGAATCAGTAGATGCTTTATTTGAAGCCGCAGAACAGCATCAGATGCGTCTAATTGCAGGTAAAGTCATGATGGATCGTCATGCCCCTGAAGCTCTGTGTGATAGCGCAGACAGCAGCTATGACGACTCTAAGGCACTCATTGAGAAGTGGCATGGTCAAGGTCGTGCGTTATATGCCATCACACCACGTTTTGCTCCAACCTCTACACCTGAACAACTTGAAAGAGCAGGGCAACTCAAAGCTGAATATCCTGATGTTTATGTACATACACATCTAAGCGAAAATAAAGATGAAATTGCATGGGTTAAAGATTTATTCCCAGCACAAAAGGGTTATTTAGATGTCTATCATCATTATGGCTTAACGGGTCAGCGTTCTGTATTTGCTCACTGCGTTCATTTAGAAGATGCTGAATGGCATTGTATGCATGAGACCGACTCTGCAATTGCGTTCTGTCCAACCTCAAATTTATTTTTGGGTAGTGGTTTATTTCCGCTGAACAAAACATGGCAGCAGCAAGTTAAAGTTGGATTGGGAACTGACGTTGGGGCAGGAACCTCTTTCAGTTTATTACAAACTGTCAATGAGGCTTACAAAGTACAACAGTTGCAGGGCGATAAATTGTCTGCCTTTGAATCGCTGTACCATGCAACACTAGGCGGTGCAAAAGCCCTTGACCTTGATAACAAACTCGGTAACTTTAATGTAGGAAAGGAAGCTGATTTTGTGGTGTTAAATATTAAACCAACCGCACTGCAACAATTACGTCAGTCACGTTCCAAATCACTTGAAGATAGTCTATTTGCATTATTTACCATGGGGGATGATCGAAATGTCGAGGCAACCTATATCTATGGACAAAAAGCCTATAGTCAAAACTAAAATTTTAAACAAACAAAAGTTTGGAGTTTTATTGTTGGCTATTGGATCTGCAGTGCTATTGAAACGTGACAGTACATCTGCTCAAAATGAAACATTTTCTTCATCATCAAAAGGTGCATGAAATCTGATTTTGTTTTAAAATTGCCACATTAGCTCAAGATTACGAGGTGTTGCAGGTCAACACCTTTTTTATTTTCCCTTTTTTAAGTTTTAGGAATCTACCGATGACCATTGCAATGCGCATTATGATTTCGAGCGAAGAGATTCAAGCCAAAGTCAAAGAACTTGGTGAAAAGATCAATGCACACTATGCTCAAAGTGATAAAGAACTGGTATTGATTGGCTTACTGCGTGGCTCAGTCATTTTTATGGCAGATTTATGCCGTTCAATCGAAAAACCACACGAACTCGATTTTATGACTGTGTCTAGTTATGGTGGCGGGACGGTTTCAACCCGCGATGTCAAAATTTTAAAAGATCTTGATGGTGAGATTCACGGTAAAGATGTGCTTGTTGTTGAAGATATTATTGATTCAGGGAATACCTTGAGCAAAGTCGTTGAAATGCTCAAAACACGTAATCCAAACTCAATTGAACTTTGTACTTTGGTGAGCAAACCTTCACGCCGTGAGATTGATTTAGAAGTAAAATTCTTAGGTTTTGAAGTCGAAGATCGCTTTATTATCGGTTACGGTTTAGATTTCGATCAAAAGTATCGTCACTTACCATTTATCGGTGAAATCGGTCTTTGATCAATTACAAAGGCGCTTTAAAGCGCCTTTTTTATTCTAGCTTGTTAATCAAAGCACGATAAAGATTGCACAAAAATACGACATAACTCAGTAATCCACTACAGACAGAGTTAGGCTAAATCGAGCAGGATAGTAACAAACAAATACTATGGTAAAACAAGGAGAAAAGGTCATGTGGTCTCTCATTGTAGCGATTGTGGTCGGTTTTTTTGCAGGTTTAATTGCCCGTGCGTTGCATCCTGGTGAAGATAAAGCAGGATTTATTGTTACCACCTTATTAGGGATTGCAGGTTCATTATTAGCAACCTATGGCGGTCGCTTACTTGGATTATATGGTGAAAACTCAGCGGCTGGCTTTATCGCATCGGTCATTGGTGCCATTATTATTTTGTTCATCTACAACTTGGTCACCAAGAAAAGTTAGAACAAAATAAATTAAAAATGCCCAAATCATTTTATTACAATGCATTGGGCATTTTTATTTATAACCCGAGTTCTTTCCAAATCATCCGAATGTCTTCAGCACTCCGCCCGCCAACCATTTTCAGACCATTCCCGAATATCAGCGTTGGCGTTCCTTCTATACCTAATTTTTTCCCTAATTCTAGATTGCGATCAATCGGATTAGTACAAGTTTTTTCTTTAGGCTGTACATTCTTCTGCAATAGGTTTTTCCACGCATAAGCTGGGTTAGGATCACACCAAATCGATTTTGAGACCGTAATCGATTGTGCTTTTAGTGGGTAGATAAACGTATAAATGGTGACATCGTTGAGCTTATCCAGTTCAGCTTCTAATTTCTTACAATAGGGGCAATTCGGATCTGAAAAAATAGCGAGCTGCTGTTTACCATTGCCCTTTACCGTTTTTATTGCATCTCTTAAAGGTAATTGTTTCCAGTCAATTGAATTTTGCTTTAGAACCAAGTCCTTGGTAAGATTCTTTTGATCTTTTAAACGAACCATCGAACCAATAAACATATGTTGGGCATTTTCATCCAAATAAATAATCTGATTGTCTAAATTGGCACTATATAGTCCTGTCATTTCTGTTGCTTGAATATTGCTAACATGAATATTGGGATATTGCTGATTTAAATTATTTTTTAAGGTTTCTACATTTGCAAAAATCATCGCAGACGTGCAACTCAATAATGAAAATAAAGCGATTCTTTTCAACATGTCTCATACTCAACTCAAAATTAGCGCTATTTTAATCAGGCTTATCCTCATAAATTGCACAGCTTACTCAGTCACAACCAAAAGCCAACCAATCATCGTCATGTTTCACGTGGAACATCTTTTTTTTAAAAGTGGTTTCAAATCAAAGATAAAAAAGCTCATTTTGGTAAAAAAATGACAAAAATTCTCACATTGTATTGATATTCATATAATAAATAAAAATCAAACTAGATCGATGGGTTTATTTTTGGAATAATCCAATCACAATCAGCAAGGCAACTTTTGTAATCTCGTTCAGCGTGAATGAAAAGCCATGAAATGACTTACAGAACTTTTGAAACTTCATTTTAAAGAAACAAGGATATGTTTTCCTTTGCATGATTAGTTTTAACTTCACACTATCTGACTCAATTTAGTCTTGTCTTAAAATTTAGGTACATCCATGTATAACGCGGAATTATTAGAAGAAGCCAAAACGTTTATGTTTCATATGTTGACCAAAGTGGTTGAATATGGCGGCTCAGATTTATTCATTACAGCAGACTTTCCACCGAGTATTAAACTCCAAGGTTTAATGCGTCCTTTAGGTCAGCAAACTTTAACCCCAGAAAAAACTAAGCTATTTGCATATAGCTTAATGAATGAAAAGCAACGCCAAGAATTTGAAAATGAATGGGAATGTAACTTCGCAATTAATATTCCAGAAGTATCACGCTTTCGTGTCAATGTATTTAAGCAACAACTACAAATCGGCATGGTTATCCGAACCATTACGTCAGAAATCCCAACCTTCCAAAAGCTCAAACTCCCAGAATCATTGAAAAATGTCATGATGGAAAAACGTGGCTTAGTATTAGTCGTCGGAAGTACGGGGTCAGGTAAATCTACGTCATTAGCGGCAATGATTGATTATCGTAATGAAAATTCGGCGGGGCATATTATTACGGTTGAAGACCCCGTGGAATATGTACATAAGCATAAGAAATCAATGATTACCCACCGAGAAGTCGGTGTAGATTGCCACACTTGGCACCATGCCTTAAAAAATACATTGCGTCAGGCACCTGATGTCATTTTGATTGGTGAAATCCGTGATACTGAAACCATGGAACATGCCATTGCTTTTGCTGAAACTGGGCATTTATGTTTAGGAACTTTACATGCCAACAACGCCAATCAAGCATTAGATCGGATCATGAACTTCTTTCCAGATGAACGCCGTAATCAATTGCTGATGGATCTTTCATCTAATATGAAAGCGATTATTTCTCAACGCTTGGTCCGTACTCAAGATGGTCAAGGTCGTCGTGCAGCCGTAGAGATTCTACTGAATACACCATTAATTGCAGAAAATATCTTAAAAAGTCAATTTCATAATCTTAAAGAAATTATGACCAAGTCTCGTGAATTAGGTATGCAAACTTTTGATCAGGCCTTGTTTGATTTATATAACGAAGGTGCAATTAGTTATGATGAAGCGTTACGTAATGCTGATTCCTTGAATGAGTTACGCTTACAAATCAAGCTAAAAAGTACTCGTCAAGAAGGAGTTCCAGCTAGTGCAGCAACTTCTTTAAATATGCTGAAAGAAGACTCTGAAGAGCAAGAAATGCAAGGCATTTAAACAAAAAAAACAGCCTAAATAATAGGAATTATTTAGGCTGTTTTTTAAAATCTAAAGATTTATATTCAATATTTTAGGAATCAATTGAAAATTTCTTCTTTAAAGCATGCCAATAACGAATCATTTTATTCTTAAAATTTATGATAGTTGCTTTAAAACCAACTTCTTTTTTCGGCTGGTGCTTTAATCTCTCTTGTAAAAGTTTTTCTTTTTCCTGAATTTCAGCAAGTTTACGTTCTTTTGCTTGTTGTTGTTCTTTAACCTTATCAGCTACAGTCTGACCTGTACCTTTGCAAGGTTTGGATTGGAATATAACAGATCCATTCTCTTTACATTGATAAACCTCTGTTTTCGCATAAATAAATGTCGAAAACATACAAAAAAACACAGTCAAAATAAAATAGTTCACGGTATATAACCTAATATTCATTTTAGAATTTAATCAGTTTATCATTACCAATTTTAAAATATATTAATTTATATTCACAAGATAAATTAAAGCTATATAAGCATAAGCAAAATAATGAAACGAATTAATAATTTTTATTAATCTAAAAAATTAATTCTTTATTTGGTATAAAATACACAATAAATTCTACAAAAAAAGCACTAAGAAGATATTCTTAATGCCTATATAAAATTTTAAACTCTTAAAAAATTACTTTCCAATACAGAATGAACCAAAAATTTTTCCGAGTAAATCATCAGCACTGAAATCACCCGTGATTTCGCCCAACGCATTTTGAGCCAGTCGCAATGATTCAGCTACAAGTTCACCTGCATTAAACACAACTAACTGCTCACGTGCTTCTGCAAGATAGCGCTGAGTACGCTTCATTGCATCTAAATGACGTGTTCGGGCGATAAAGGTGTCTTCCTCAGGTTGGAAGCCCGCATGCGCTGTAATCGCCTCTATGAGCGCCTGAACACCCATATCTTGTTTTGCGGAGACACTGATATGACGGAAGCCTTGATAATCACTTAATGTGGCATCTTGACCCGTTAAATCGCATTTATTGCCAATCAATAGCAAACGTTTTGGCTCAAGATGCTCTGAAAAATATTCATACGCCAATTGCAATGGCTCATCACCTTGATTCAAATCATACACCAACAGCAGCAAATCGGCTTGTTCGATTTCCTTGATTGCACGACGAATCCCTTCCTGCTCTACAATATCGCCCGTCTCACGTAAACCAGCAGTGTCAGTTAAGGTGATCGGCAAGCCATTTAAACTGATCTTTTCATGTAGTACATCACGAGTAGTACCTGCAATATCGGTCACAATGGCACGCTCATGCCCTGCAAGTGCGTTTAACAGACTCGATTTACCCGCATTGGGCTTACCCGCGATCACCACCTGCAAACCTTCACGTAACAGCTGTCCTTGGCGTGCAGATTGCTGTACGGCCTTGACCGAATCCTGTACATCATCCAGCAAAGCTAAAATCTTGCCATCGGCAAGGAAATCAATTTCTTCTTCTGGAAAATCAATCGCGGCTTCAACATGTAAACGCAAGTGAATGAGCTTTTCTAAAACCGTATTAATTTTGGTTGAAAATGCACCTTGTAGGGAACGAACTGCCGAACGTGCGGCGGCCTGTGAGGTGGCATCAATCAAATCAGCAATCGCTTCCGCTTGTACTAAATCCATTTTGCCATTTTCAAAGGCACGCATGGAAAATTCACCTGCCTTTGCAGCAGTCGCGCCCAAATCGAGCAAACGTGCCAGCAAAGCATTTTGGATGACAGGGCCACCATGCCCCTGTAATTCCACCACATCTTCGCCAGTAAACGAGTGCGGATTTGGAAAACATAGCACGATGCCTTCATCCATCACCGAGCCATCGGCATCACAAAACTGACGGAAACCTGCCATGCGTGCCGCAGGGAGCTTTTTCTGGGTCAGTTGCTCTGCTATTGCATAGGCTTTCGGTCCAGAAAGTCGAATCACGCCCACACCACCACGACCTAATGGGGTAGCAATCGCAGCAATTGTGGTTTGATGTTGCATGTTAAATTCACCTAAAAAACACGAGGGTTATGAAACAGGAACCCTAAATACAGACAAAGAAAAATCCGCTTAAGATTACCATCTTAAGCGGATTTATTCAGTAAAAGTTCGAACTTAAGAACTCGATTCAACCTTGTTGAGACGGTCTTTTTCGACACCTTTGTTAATAAACCATTGTTGCAAAATGGTAATACTGTTGTTGACGATCCAGTAAAGCACCAAACCAGCAGGGAAAAACAACATGAATACCGTAAACATGATTGGCATGATACGGAATACCTTTGCCTGCATTGGATCAGTTGGTTGAGGATTCAACATTTGCTGAACATACATGGTCACACCCATTATCAACGGCAAGATGAACCATGGATCCATCGCAGATAAATCTTGAATCCAACCTAACCACGGTGCATGACGCAATTCAACAGATTCCATCAATACCCAATACAAGGCTAAGAAAATCGGCATTTGTAATAGCAATGGCAAGCAACCAGACAATGGATTGACTTGTTCACGCTTATATAAGGCCATCATTTCTTGTGAGAAACGCATACGGTCTTCACCAAATTCTTCTTTCATACGTTGCATTTCTGGTGCAATCACACGCATTTTCGCCATCGAACGATAACTTTTTGAAGAAAGTGGCCATAAAATCAACTTCACCAAGATCGTCAATAAGATAATTGACCATCCCCAGTTACCAACAAGATTATGGAAGAATTGCAAGCCCAGGAACAATAACTTGGCAATTGGCCATAACCAACCGTAATCTACAGTTTGGTTTAAACCAGCAGCTAAATCTTTGAGTTCAGACTGAATTTTTGGGCCAGAATAAAGTTGTGCATCCACTTCCATTGACGTACCCGCAGGTACATTGATCACTGGAGAGGTGAAGCCCATGATATTCATGCCATCAGTAGACTGGCGTGATTCTAATTTTGCGGCATAAGGCTGACCATCAGCCTGAGTCAGTTTTAAATTCCCAGGAATCCAAGCACTGACAAAATAATGCTGAACCATGGCCACCCAGCCACCTTTGGCTTCAACATTTAATTTTTCATCATTGAAATTCGCAAATTTCAACTTGTTATAATGCTCCTCTGGCGTGCCCCATGCACCCCCAAGATAAGTTCCCAAAGTAAAGATACCTTGAGAAGATTTACCTGGATCATCAGAATTGTCACGCTTTAACTGACCAAACATTTGGCCTTGCCAGTTTTGCTGACTACGGTTAACAACCTGATGTTTCACTGTAATTGGGTAATCACCTTGCGTGAAGGTGAACGACTTGATCACTTCCACACCTTCAGGTGTTTTAAATACCAATGGCACAGTCAACACTTGATGTGTCTTACCATCTTTTGCTGCAACGCTCTTCGCATCTGCCAAAGTATACGCTGTTTTTTCAACATCATACATTGGACGGCCGCTACGGCTGCTATCTGGTCCATTTAAACCAATTAAACCAGATTGAGCGACATAAGTACGTTTCGCATCACTTTCCAGCATGACAAACGGCTTATCGCTGTCTTTGCTTTCATCATGGCTTAACAATTCAATACGGACAATATCACCACCTTTTGGATTGATCCACAGGTGATAAAGATCAGTTTGTACTGAAATCAGTTGCTGACTCACAGATGTATTATGCTCTGTGGTTTGTGATGCAGTCACATTTGCTTGTGGCAAGTCTGAAGCCGCTGTTGCATTTTGAGCGTTTGGCAAATCCGCAGATACGTCATGTGCCGTGACAACCGCCGCTTGTTGTTGCGGTGCCGGTGCAGCATGACCATAGTCTTTTTGCCAAGCCAAAATAAGCAAATATGCGGTAACAAACATGGCTCCAAGAATTGCAAATCTGGCCCATTGTTGCATATCTATTATCCCAAATGGTTAGAGAGATTTTGCTTGAATAAACGATCACGAAAGGGTACAGCAACGTGATACATTTGAGAATCTATTTGATGAAACGAAATAAAACGAAGTGCCTTGCGCGGTACGGGATCATAGCCTGAACCACCCCAAGGATGACAACGGCAAATTCGTTTAGTCGATAACCAGACACCTTTGACCGCACCATGTGTTTGCAATGCTTCAATCGCATATTGCGAGCAAGTAGGAATATAGCGACAACGAGGACCCAATAATGGACTAATAGCAATCTGGTAACATCTTATCAACCAATGTAGTAATCGTACCATTGGAGATCTCTAATTTTGTGAGGATGTTATAACAGCTTTTGAATGCTTTTTTGCTAAGCGTTGTAATTTTTGCCAAGCAAACTCTAATTGTTGATGTAATTCTTGATTTGCGATTGCTTCTATACCAACTTTAGGCATCACCACAATATCGATATCAGCATTAAATTGCACTTTGTGTAAGCGAAAGCTCTCCCGAGCAAGACGTTTTATTCGATTTCGTTCATGAGCACGACGTACTTTCTTTTTAGCAACGACAACACCCAAACGGCTATTTGGCTGTTCGGTTAATTTTGCTAAAAAAAGGAAATGGGGCTGGTGCACTTTAAAAAGTGCACCATCAAATACACTTTTGTAATCAGCGGCACAACGAATACGAGATTCAATGCCGAAACTGTAAAGTGCCATCACCCAAATCTGGTCAGCTTAACAGTATTAAACAGTTAAGCTATGACGACCTTTTGCACGACGACGAGCTAAAACTTGACGACCTGCTTTAGTAGCCATACGAGCGCGGAAACCATGAACGCGTTTACGCTTTAATTCAGATGGTTGGAAAGTACGTTTCATATCGAAACTCCCAAAATGATCTTTCTATAAAGGTCCGCGATTTTATTGTGCAATGTTTACGCTGTCAATGGAAAATCAAAAACTTTACATTTTGTTTGTTCTGTTTTGGAGCAATAAAACACCTCGCAAATATCTCACATGATGGAAAACAAAAATTATACACAAGCTATCCCTTTATATTATATCAATATTTAACTATATTCACAGCTTACATACAGGATTATCAACAACCAAGATTCTAGTTTAAATTTAATTCTTGGATTTTGAATTTAAATTTCGATATGCTTAGTTATCCACAACCCAACCCAATCTTATAAGTAAATTCAAATTTTAAAATTTAAATTTATTCTTATTAGGATGCATTTTTTCTGTGGAAATTGATGTTTTTATACGTTTAAACAAGGATTTACTTTGTGGATAACTATGTTTTTATTAATTTTATAAATTGTGGATAACTTTAGCACTAAAACTATCCACAGCTTGTGCAAAAAGTTATGCACAAGTGGTTTTAAATTTAAATTTATAATCAAATGCTTTCTTTTTCGGCAAAAGTCTCATAAATTTGCCTGACAGATGTGGATAACTTGGTTAGAATGGCCACCCCTTCGAAAGATGGGAGTGGTGGTTTCTTTATTTTTGAATTTAAAATGGATATTAGGGGATGCACATGCTCTGGACAGACTGCTTAACTCGCTTGCGACAAGAGCTCTCTGACAACGTCTTTGCGATGTGGATTCGTCCTTTGGTTGCTGAAGAAGTTGACGGTGTGATGCGTTTATATGCACCTAATCCATATTGGACACGTTATATTCAAGACAACCATTTAGAGTTAATTTCAATTCTTGCTGAGCAATTATCGGAAGGTCGAGTACGTCAGGTTGAAATCTTGGTTGATTCGCGTCCAGGTACTATTTTGTCTTCTCATGAGCAACCTGCAACCACGACCGCGGCTTTAGGTAACACTTCAACCACTCCAATCGTTCCTATTAAAGCTAAGAAAGAAACTGATTTGGTGCAACCAAGTCAAAATGTCGCGAAAATACCAAAGAAAAGACAACTCAACCCATTATTCACATTCTCTTTATTTGTTGAAGGCCGTTCTAACCAAATGGCTGCTGAGACTTGCCGTAAGGTATTAACCCAATTAGGCGCATCTCAGCACAATCCTTTATTTTTATATGGTCCAACAGGTTTGGGTAAAACACACTTGATGCAAGCCGTAGGGAATGCACTTTTACAAGCCAAACCGAATGCACGTGTCATGTATATGACCTCGGAAAGTTTTGTACAAGACTTTGTCAGTTCATTGCAGAAAGGTAAGGTTGAAGAATTTAAGAAAAATTGTCGTTCTTTAGATTTATTGTTGGTTGATGATATTCATTTGCTTGCTGGTAAAGAAGCAAGCCTTGTTGAATTCTTTTATACATTCAATGCTTTACTGGATGAATCTAAACAAATTATTTTAACCTCAGACCGTTATCCAAAAGAACTCACGGAATTGGATCCGCGTTTGGTTTCTCGATTCTCTTGGGGATTATCTGTTGGTGTTGAGCCACCAGATATTGAAACACGTATCGAAATTTTGCTAAAAAAAGCTGAAAATAGTGGGGTAGATTTGCCACGAAATTGTGCTTTATTCATTGCACAACAAGTGGTCGCAAACGTTCGTGAACTTGAAGGTGCCCTCAATAAGGTGGTGGCTATCTCACGTTTTAAAGGCACTGCGATTGATTTGGATGTGGTGCGTGAGTCATTAAAAGATGTTTTAGCGATTCGTGCACGCACCATTAGTGTGGAAAATATTCAGCGCGTCGTCAGTGAATATTTCCGTATCCCACTAAAAGAATTAATTGGACCTAAGCGCACCCGTATTTATGCACGTCCACGCCAATTAGCGATGGGGCTAGCCCGAGAGCTGACAGGGGATAGTTTTCCTGAGATTGGAATGGCATTTGGTGGTCGTGATCATAGTACCGTGATGCATGCCTGCGAAAAAGTGGTTAGCTTGCGCGAACAAGATCCAATTTTTAATGAAGATTATAAAAACTTACTTCGTCTGTTACAAAGTTAATCTATTTTTCAGAGTTGCAAACTACTTTTAAGTGCAGCATAGTACACTGCTAACATTCATATCAGCTTCTGTTGTAAGAGGAATAAAATCGTGCGTTTGAAAATCGCTAAAGAAAGTTTAGTCAATGTTTTATCACATGTGGTGGGGGCTGTTGAGCGTCGCCATACTTTGAATATTCTTTCAAATGTCAAAATTCAAACCACTCAACAGGCCTTAACGATTACGGGTTCTGATTTAGAAGTTGAATTAGTCGCAAGCACAACTTTATCTGAAGGTGCTTGTTTAGAGGTGGGTGAAACAACTGTTCCTGCACGTAAACTCGTTGAAATCTGTAAATCCCTTCCGACAGCAGCCTTAATTGATTTGCAAATAACAGAAGACCAACGCTGTATTTTAAAATCAGGCAATAGCCGTTTCGTATTAGGTACCCTTCCAGCAGAAGATTATCCATTACTCACGACTGACAATAGTCAAGGTACTCAGGTTCAAGTCACTCAGCGTGAATTAAAACGTTTATTTGAAAAAACAGCCTTTGCGATGGCAGTTCAAGATGTACGTTTTTACTTAACTGGTACTTTGTTGGAAATTGATCAAAATCAATTGCGTACAGTAACAACAGATGGTCATCGTTTAGCTTTGTGTGAAGTTGCTGCTTCATCAACTGCATCGGCACCGATTCAAGCGATCGTACCTCGTAAAGCGGTTGGAGAGTTACAACGTTTACTGAGTATTGAAGATGAACAGTTGACTGTGTTGATTGGACGTGAATTGTTGAATGTCACCATCAATACGCCAAGCCGTGATAAAGAGCAGGGCGATATTACCGTGCGTTTCACCACCAAGCTGATTGATGGCAAGTTCCCAGATTATCGCCGTGTGATTCCTAAAAATGGTGACAAGCATGTCTTTATTGCTCATGATGTCTTTAAGCAATCTTTACAACGTGTTGCTATTTTAAGTAATGAAAAACTTCGTGGTGTTTTCTTGAATTTTAATCAAGATTCATTGCAGTTGCGTGCCAATAACCCAGAACAAGATGAGGCGGTTGAAGATATTGCAATTCAATATCAAGATGCACCTTTAGAAATGTCATTCAATGCGCAATATATCCTTGAAGTACTTGGTGTGCTGGATGGTGATGACGTGAAAATGAGCATGAGTGAAGCCAATCAGTCGGTGCTTGTTCAAGATCCAGCGCATCCTGATCAAACTTATGTCGTGATGCCAATGCGAGTTTAATGACGATTGATGTTTGAGTTTTAAAGCATGCAAATCACGCGTTTAAATATCGAACGTGTACGTAATTTAAGGACGGTTGCACTCCATGAGTTGCAACCGTTTAATATTTTTTACGGCGCAAATGGTTCTGGAAAAACGTCAGTTCTAGAGGCTATTCATTTACTGGCAACAGGGCGTTCATTTCGCACCCATATTCCAAAACATTACATTCAATATGAAGCAGGCGATGCGATTGTTTTTGCGCAATCTGCCACTGAACGTATTGGCATGCAAAAGCTAGCTTCGGGCGAACAGGTGATTAAGGTCAATGGCGATACCATTGCGACTCAAGGTCAACTGGCAAAATTATTACCTTTACAGCATATCGATCCACAAAGTACCGATATTATTGATCATGGCGCAAAGCCAAGACGACAGTTATTAGACTGGTTAATGTTCCACGTGGAACCTGAGTTTTATTTTGCTTGGCAGTATTATTCACGTGCTCTGAAACAACGAAACAGTCTATTAAAAACACGTCGAAATCTCAGTTTGTCTGAACTTGAGCCGTGGAACAAAATGCTCAGTGAATATGGTGAAATTTTACATTCACAACGGATCAGTATCGTTGAACAATGGAATCAATACTTTCGTGAGGATTTACAGCAGCTTCTGCCAGATATTGATATTGAACTCGAATACTATTCAGGATTTCATACTGAGCAAGGGTTATTTCAAGACCTTATTCAACAGCATCAAAAAGACCTTGAGCGTCGATATACTGAATACGGTCCGCATCGTGCTGATTTACGGCTAAAAACACCTTTTGGCAATGCGGATGATGTACTCTCTCGTGGGCAAAAAAAGTTGTTAATCATGGCATTAAAACTGTCACAAATTGCAATGCTGCATGCGAGTAATAAGGAAACTGTGGTATTATTAGATGATCTGACAGCAGAGTTAGATGAGACCGCACAACAACGGTTAATTGAGCGATTGAGTCAGTTAGGAAGTCAAGTTTTTATGACCACCTTAGACCATGCGTCGGTATTAAAACACTTACAGGATTTGTCGATTTCTTTTCAATTATTCCACGTTGTTCACGGTCAAGTCAGTCTTGCTGCACCATAATTTTATTTCCTCATTTTTGGATAGATTAATATTTACTAGGGAGTAACCATGAGTTCAGAGTCTCAATCAGTCTCTCAAACAGAACAATCAAATGAAAAAGCTTATGATTCCTCTAGTATCAAAGTTTTACGTGGATTAGACGCGGTTCGTAAACGTCCTGGTATGTATATCGGTGACACTGATGACGGTACAGGTTTACACCATATGGTGTTTGAGGTGGTGGATAATGCCATCGATGAAGCTTTAGCAGGACATTGTGATGAAATTTTAGTCACGATCCATGAGGATGAGTCGGTCAGCGTATCCGATAATGGTCGTGGTATTCCAACAGATATTCACCCAGAAGAGGGGATATCTGCAGCAGAAGTGATTTTGACCATTCTGCATGCGGGTGGTAAGTTTGATGATAATAGCTATAAGGTGTCAGGCGGTTTACACGGTGTAGGCGTTTCAGTTGTAAATGCTTTATCAAAAAAATTACAACTTACAATTTATCGTGCTGGACAGATTCACGAGCAAGAATATCAGCATGGTGATTCACAATATCCATTGAAGGTTGTGGGTGAGACAGATAAAACAGGAACAACTGTTCGTTTCTGGCCAAGTGAGCTTACTTTTAGTCAGACCATTTTTAGTGTGGATATCCTCGCACGTCGTTTAAGAGAGCTTTCTTTCTTGAATGCGGGTGTGCGTATCGTATTGCGTGATGAACGCGTTAATCTCGAAAATGTTTATGATTACGAAGGTGGTTTATCAGAATTCGTTAAATACATTAACGAAGGCAAAACACATCTCAATGAAATTTTTCACTTCACGACTGATGCTGACAATGGCATTGGGGTGGAAGTGGCATTGCAGTGGAATGATAGCTATCAAGAGAATGTTCGTTGCTTTACCAACAATATTCCACAGAAAGATGGTGGTACTCACTTAGCAGGTTTCCGTGCGGCTTTGACCCGTGGTTTAAACAGCTACATGGAAAATGAAAACTTACTCAAAAAAGAGAAAGTGGCTGTTTCAGGTGATGATGCTCGTGAAGGCTTGACTGCAATTATTTCAGTAAAGGTTCCTGATCCAAAATTCTCTTCTCAAACCAAAGAGAAGTTAGTTTCGAGTGAGGTTAAACCTGCTGTTGAACAAGCAATGAATAAAGAGTTTTCAGCTTATTTGCTTGAAAACCCTCAAGCAGCAAAATCAATCGCGGGCAAAATTATTGATGCAGCTCGTGCACGTGATGCAGCTCGTCGAGCGCGTGAAATGACACGTCGTAAGAGCGCTTTAGATATTGCAGGTTTGCCAGGGAAATTAGCCGACTGTCAGGAAAAAGATCCAGCATTGTCTGAACTGTATCTAGTCGAGGGTGACTCTGCGGGCGGTAGTGCCAAGCAAGGTCGTAACCGTAAGATGCAGGCTATTTTGCCGTTGAAAGGTAAAATCCTGAACGTTGAACGAGCACGTTTTGACAAGATGATTTCAAGTCAGGAAGTTGGAACGCTGATTACAGCTTTAGGCTGTGGTATCGGTCGTGAAGAATACAACCCTGATAAATTACGTTATCACAAAATCATTATCATGACCGATGCGGACGTTGATGGTTCACACATTCGTACCTTGTTGTTGACTTTCTTCTTCCGTCAAATGCCAGAATTGGTAGAGCGTGGTCATATTTATATTGCCCAGCCACCTTTGTATAAATTAAAGAAAGGTAAGCAGGAGCAATACATCAAAGATAATGATGCATTAGAAACCTACCTTATTTCGAATGCGATTGATGAACTTGCTTTGCATATAAGTGCAGATTCACCTGCGATTACGGGTGAAGCTTTGGCTAAAGTTATTGCAGATTATCAAGTGTCGCAAAAAAGCTTGCAGCGTTTAACACTACGTTATCCTGCGAGTTTGTTAGATGGTCTGCTTGAACTAGAAGCTTTTAAAGCGGATCACAATCATGAGCGTGAATATGTTGAGTCTTGGGCAGAACAATTACGTGCTGCAATTGAGAAACTCCAACCAAGTTTACGTCCAGAGATTTCTTTAGAATCATTTGAACGTGAGAACTCACACGGCGAGAAATCAGTTCATTATTGGCCACGTGTCACCGTGTATGTACATAACTTGCCACATTCATATTTGCTTGACGCAGGATTGTTAAACTCTGCTGAATATGCACGCTTACTGAAGAATGCGAAGAGCTGGTTTACGTTGCTCGAAACGGGCGCTTATTTGCAGAAGGGTGATCGTCGTATTCAGGTGAATAGTTTCCATCAAGTATGGCAGCATATTTTGCAAGATTCTCGTCGCGGCATGATGATCCAACGCTATAAAGGTTTGGGTGAGATGAATGCTGAGCAGCTTTGGGAAACCACGATGGATCCTGAAAACCGTCATATGCTCCAAGTGACGATTGATGATGCGATTGAAGCAGATCGTATGTTCTCTTGTTTGATGGGTGATGATGTAGAACCACGTCGTGCCTTCATCGAAGAAAATGCACTAAATGCGGATATTGATGCTTAATTAAATTAATGTGAGATTTAGTTTGTATTATTTCTCTCGTATACAAGAAAAAGGCGATGCTTGATGCATCGCCTTTTTCTTGTATGAGTGTTTCACGTGGAACATCACTGGTTTTTTTATTTATCGACTAAATCGCCGACTTGGATCAATGCATGCCCAAATAAATAACCAGCAGTAACCAGCACACTAATCCATAATAGCGCGCCTAAGATATTATAAATTACGAAATGGGTATAATTCATGGCACTAGAGCCAGCGGCTAAAGGTGCAAAAGAACGTGCAAATGGGATAAAACGAGCCAATAGAATAGTTTTCCCGCCATGTTTTAAGAAAAAGGTATTAGTTTTCTTTAAATATTCTTGTTTGATAAAGCGTGAATCCATTTTAAAAATACGATCACTAAAATGACGACCAATATGATAATTCACCATATAGCCCAATGTTGCGGCTACAAACAATAAACTAATCATATAGCCAAGATGCATCATTTCAATGACTGAGCAGAGTGCACCAACAGTGAGTAATAAACTATCACCAGGGAGGAAGAACATAAAAACAAAAGCGGTTTCTGCAAATATAATTAAAAAAAGAATAGCGTAGATCCAAACGCCATACTCTTGGATCAAGATTGGAAGAAAATGTTCAAAATTAAAAATAAAATCTAAAGAATTCATTCAGTTTGTATGAGTCCAAATCAGGTACTTACCAAATTGAAGTACAAAAAATATTAAGAAAGTAGACGTTTTAAACGTCAATCGAAAGTCAAAACTTTAGAATGATGGGAGCTGAGTATATCGAGCCTAAACACAAAGCTCAATTTTTGAGGAAATTTCCATTTTTTAATTTAACTGATTAGATAGAAAAAGACATGATATTTAAATATGGATTATCAATGTAATTGAGTTTGAGTTTCTATTTTTCTTGTATTGATTAAATTGAAAAAACCTAACCACACATTTGGTGTGGTTAGGGGATGTTGCTTAGTTTTCAAATGAGCCTTCAAGTTCCTCTAAACTCATCATGAATTCTAGTAATTGCTCTTCAAAACTTTCCAATTTGGCTTTGAGTTCATTTTGTTCATTCATTAGCTTCATGAGATCATTTTTGCGATTTGCTTCATAAAGCGTCGTGTCGCCTAGAAGTTCTTCGATCTCAATGAGTCGTGGTTGAATTTTACCAATCTGTGATTCGACTTTTTCCATGTCTTTTCGGATAGGTCGAGTCAGTTCACGACGGCGAGCAGCTTCTTTACGTTGAGCTTCTTTATCTACTTTAGGAGTAGCAAATTGAGATGAATTACTCTCTTGTTGTGAAGCACTCTGTGCATTTATTTGTTGTTGGCGCGCTTCACGTAACCATTTTGCATAGTCCTGAAGATCACCTTCAAACTCTGTGCATTTTCCTGCATGAACAAGTAACAAATCATCGCACACACTTGCAATCAATTGACGTTCATGCGAAACCAAGACCACCGCACCCTCAAAATCTTGCAATGCCATGGTCAAAGCGTGGCGCATATCTAAATCTAAATGGTTAGTCGGTTCATCTAGAATCAGTACATTAGGACGTTGCCAAACAATTAAAGCTAAAGCCAGACGAGCACGTTCTCCACCAGAGAAGCTCTCACATGGTGTGTCCATGCGTTCACCACTGAAGCCAAAGCCACCCAAGAAAGAGCGTAAAGATGCTTCACTGATTTGTTTATCTGCGATACGTGCCAGTTGAAGCATTGGGCTTGCATGCGCGTCTAAAGCATCCATTTGATGCTGAGCAAAATAACCGATATTAAGAAGTTCAGAAGCTTTACGCTCTCCAGCTAATAGTGGCAAGTCACCAACCAAGGTTTTGATTAGAGTGGATTTACCTGCGCCATTCATTCCGAGTAAGCCTATTCGAGAGCTTGGCGTAATCTGCAAACGAATTTTTTCAGCGATGACTTTGTCACCGTAACCGATCGTTGCACCATCAAGACTGAGTAATGGTGAACTCATTTTGGTAGGTTCACGGAAGCTAAAGGTGAAAGGTGTATCCACATGTGCAGGTGCTAATTGCTGCATACGTTCTAATTGTTTAATCCGACTTTGGGCTTGGCGAGCTTTGGTGGCTTTTGCTTTGAAACGATCAATAAATTTCTGTAAATGAGCACGTGTTTCTTGTTGCTTCTCAAAAGCTTGTTGTTGTTGTGCTAAACGTTCGCTTCGTGTGGTCTCAAATGTTGAGTAATTTCCTGTATACAAGGTTAATTCTTGGTTTTCGATATGCAGAATATGATCAGTGACTGCATCCAAGAAATCACGATCATGTGAGATTAAAACCAGAGTACCCTCATAAGCTTTAAGCCAGTCCTCAAGCCATAAAATTGCATCTAAATCTAAATGGTTGGTTGGTTCATCTAATAATAATAAATCTGAACGACTCATCAGTGTTCTGGCAAGATTAAGTCGCATGCGCCATCCACCTGAAAAGCTGGCTACATTTAATCGAATTTGATGATCTAAAAAGCCTAGTCCAGCCATCAGCTGTGCTGCTTTAGCAGGGGCAGCATAACCATGAATTTCATCAAATCGACCATGTAATTTGGCTAAATCATCATTACTCAATTGATCTGGATGCGCTAATTTTTCTTGAATGTCCCAATATTCTTCGTCACCAGACAAAACAAAATCAATTGCTAGCATTTCTAAGGCTTTAATTTCCTGAGCCATGTGTGCCACAGTCCAAACCGCTGGACGAGTTAGATTCCCTTCATCTGCAACCAAGTCACCTAAGAAAGCAGCAAATAGTGTTGATTTGCCTGCGCCATTCACGCCAGTAAGACCAATTTTCCAGCCAGGATGAAGCTGCATCGATGCTTTTTGAAATAGAACTCGCCCACCACGGCGTAATGAAACTTGGTCAAATTGAATCATGAGTATGCAAAATAGCGAAGAGATAGCTGCATTTTAAGGTGATCGCCCATGAATGCAAATTTTTATATTACAGATCAAACTGATCGAATTAAATCATTCTACCAATAAAAATAGAGCAAAAACTCTATTTTTGTCATTCAAATCAGATTATTATTTAGTTTTAGTGAAAAATAAGTAACAAGATTAAAAGTATAGTGACAGGATTAGGGATGAACAAAGCAATTCTTGCCGTGGGGGCAATGCTGATGTTGGGGGGAAGTATGCAGGTCAATGCAGATACTAAAATTTGTGTTTTTGACTTGTTGGGAAAATCTGTCGATGCGACTGGTGCTGTACCGAGTTATGCAATTGCACAAAAAGCCATTAGTTTTGCGTTAGATAAGCGTAATCAACGTCGTCTGACCAGTAGTATAGGTAATCAGGTCTACGAAGTTGTCGGTATATCACAAATTGGTCTGGCCTATATCTTTGTAAAAGATAAAAACGTGAACAGCATTGAACAGATCAAGGGTAAAAAATTTGCGGTGTTGGCGTATGACAAAGCACAAAAAATCGTTGTTAAAAGCTTGGGTGGGCAAGCGGTCCTTTCGGACATTTCGGATATTGCCAAAAAGTTTAACAGTGGCGAGGCCGACATTATGGCGGCACCTGCTTATGCCTACAAGCCACTGGAACTATACATAGATATTTTATCAATGAGTAAAATGTGATGAGTACTATTAAAAATTAGTAAAACCCGATGTATGTAAATAAAAGGACTAGGCTTTTAGTTAAGATCTGACTATATTCTTTTCTCGGTGGTGGAAAAATATGCAAAAACAGCAAATAAGGGAAAACAAAATGAAAAAAGGACTTTTGGCATTGAGTGCTGCGACTCTATTTGTCATGACTACTCCTGTACAGGCAAAACAAGAAATTTGTGTATTTGATCTATTGGGAAAAGCTGGCGAGTCTTACAAACTTGTTGAAGAGTGGAAGCTTGCCTCAAAAACATGGCAAGCTGATGTTGAGCTGATCCCTTATCAAGATGAAGAAAAAGCGGAGAAAGATTTCGATGCGGGTAAATGTGACGGGGTTTATATGACTTCGATGCGAGCTCGTAAATATAATAAATTTGCAGGATCTGTTGATGCTATAGGCGCGGTGACTAGCAATGCGATTGCCCAAAAAGCAATTACTTATGTGCTTGATAAGCGTAACCAACACCGTTTAACTGCAACAACCAATGGTGAGAAATACGAAGTTGTTGGTATTATTCAAGTTGGCTTAGCCTATACTTTCGTACGTGATAAAAATATAGATACGATTGAAAAGGCCAAAGGTAAAAAATTTGCGTATTTACATTATGATCAAGCGCAAAAAACGATTGTTGAAAGCATAAATCTTGTTGCTGTACCCTCTGATATTTCAGATTTTGTGAAGAAGTTTAATAGTGGTCAGGTTGATGTAATTGCTGCACCAGCATATGCATATAAACCTTTAGAAATTAGTAAAGGTTTAGCAAATGGTGCATTATTTAATTTTCCAGTTGTGAATATCACGGGGGATTTAATTATTCGCCCTGGGCAATTCCCAAGTGGTTTTGGTACCCAATCTCGACAATGGTTCGTGACAAATTGCCAAGTAACTTCGCAATGGTACAGCGTTTAGAAGCGGGTATGAATGCAAAAAGAATTACATTGTCTAGTGAAGATAAAATTCGCTATCAAAAAATGTTGCGTGATGGACGAATGAACTTGACCAGACAAGGAGTCTACGATGCCAGCATGATGAACGTCCTCAAACGAGCACGTTGTACGGTTGAACGCACTAACTTTGAATGTTCTTTGAGTGCCGAATAGTTATAGTTTTCTTCCTGAATTTATAAATTGATTAACGAAAGTCATCACTTATCACAAATATGTTTATGAAAATAAGTGAATGAGATAAAACAGGACAAAAAGTAAACATTATTGACATAAAAATAGAGCACAAGCTCTATTTTTTTTTGAAAAACATGATTAATATTTGCTTCGAACAAGGAGACAAACATAAAGTTTGTGGAAGGATGAAAAATATGAAAAAAATTGCGTTAGCTATTGCAGCAACTTCGATCTTAGGTGTATCTGCTTCTACTCAAGCAGCAATTGATGTGTGTGTATTCGACTTATTAGGAAAGTCAGGTGAATCATACAAAATGATGCAGGACTGGGCACTTGCAGCAAAAGGCTGGGGCGCTGATGTAAACCTTCTTGCAATCACCGATGAACAAGTCGCTGATAATAACTTTAAAGCGGGTAAATGTGCTGCTGTAGCAATGACAGCAATGCGTGCTCGTCCATATAACAAGTTTGCGGGTTCTATTGACTCTTTAGGTGGTGCGCCAAGTAATGAAATCGCTCAACGTGCGATTACTTATGTTCTAGATCAACGTAATGCAGCAAAAATGGTAACTAACCTTGGTGGTAACAAATACGAAGTTGGTGGTATTGCTCCATTAGGTGCGGCTTATATTTTCGTGCGTGATAAGAGCATTAACTCAATCGAAAAAGCAGCGGGTAAAAAATTCGCAGTATTGGGTTATGATGACGCGCAAAAAATTATGGTACAACGCGTAGGTGCACAAGCTGTACTTTCTGATATTTCTAACTTTGCTGCTAAATTTAACAATGGCCAAGTAGATATGGTAGGTGCTCCTGCTTATGCATATAAGCCATTAGAGTTGAGCAAAGGCTTAGGTGCTAACGGTGCGATGTTTAACTTCCCAGTATTACAAGTGACTGCGGATCTTGTGTTACGCCCAGAAAAATTCCCAGCTGGTTTTGGCCAAAAATCTCGTGATTATTTTGTGAAGCAACTTCCAAAAGCTTTCGCAATGATCAAACGTTATGAAGCTGAAATTCCAGCAAAATACAAAATGAACTTAACTGCTGAAGACAAGTTAAAATATCAAAAACTAATGCGTGATGGTCGTTTAGAAATGACTAAACGTGGTATTTATGATGCTAGTATGATGTCAGTATTGAAGAAAGCACGTTGTTCAGTAGACAAAGCGAACTTTGAATGTGCATTACCTGGTGAATAATCATCAAATGCTATAAAAGCAACTTAAAGCCTAGATTTTTCTAGGCTTTTTGTTTTTAAGTGCTTGTCATTTAAGTCATTGTCTTTATATAGAAATATCGCAATCATACTCATATAAAAACAAATGAAATCGAGAAGATTTAAAATATGTTTTAATCAGGAAGATTAAAAACGACTGTATTTAAACATATATTCATTTGAAGACCTTATTAGGATAGAACGTTGCTCTTCATATACGTAAATGTTTCGCAACAAAACAATATAGATGCAAAGGAAAAATAATATGCAATGGTTTAAGCCTTTACTACTTGCAACAGGCATAGCAACTGTCTCTGTTGCAGCTCAAGCAAAACAAACAATGTGTGTATTTGACATCGTAGGTAAAAGCGGCGATGTATATGCATTAATGAAAGATTATCAGCTTGCAGCTAAAACTTGGGGTGCAGATATTGAACTCAAAGTAGCGACGAATGAAGCTGTAATTGCTGAAGATTTTAAAGCAGGGAAATGTGATGGCGTCAGTATCACAGGTATGCGAGGCCGACAATTCAATCCATTTACAGGCTCATTAGATGCAATTGGTGCTATCACCGACCTTAAGCTTGCTGTCAAAGTGATGCAAGGGTTAGCCAGTCCAACTTTTGCCAAAGCGATGGTGAATGGCAAATATGAGGTGGCTGGTGTGATTCCGATTGGTGATGCATATTTATTAGTAAATGACCGTAATATCAATACCGTTGCAAAAGCTGCAGGTAAAAAAATTGCGGTTTTAGACTATGATGAAGCACAAAAAATTATGGCTTCACAAGTGGGTGCTCAAGCTGTAAGTTCAGATATCACTAATTTTGGTGCTAAATTTAATAATGGTCAGGTTGATATCATTGGTGCACCTGCTGCCGCGTTTAAACCATTAGAACTTTACAAAGGTTTAGGTACTAAAGGTGCGATTGTCAATTACCCAATCTTGCAGGTGACAGGCAACCTGATTATCCATCCTGATAAATTCCCTGCTGGTTTTGGTCAAAAATCAAGGGAATGGGTGAAGGCACAGTTACCACGTGCTTTTGGCATACTTGGCAAGATGAAAGCGGATATTCCACAAAAATACTGGATGGAAGTTCCTGCGGCTGACAAGCCTGGCTACCAAAAGCTGATGCGTGAAGCGCGTATCAACCTGACTGCAAAGGGCATTTATGACAAGCGTATGATGAAATTGCTATGGCAATTCCGTTGTCGTGAAGATGCCAAGAACTTTGAGTGTGCGCTACAGGATGAAAACTATAAATAATCCTGTAAAAAGTCTTTAAACACACTTTAAACTTCAAATACAGACCCGATATTGAGTATGTTATACTGAATATCAGGTCTTTTATTTTTTTAAAGACATATTGAAGTCTGAGGAACATCATCATGAACGCCCAAGCTCTTGAATTGTCAGATAATGCTGCCAAAAAAGTTCGCCAGTTACGCGAAAGTGAAGGGAATAACGATCTCATGTTACGCGTTTATGTCACGGGTGGAGGGTGTTCTGGATTCTCTTATGGCTTTAATTTTGCTGAAAGTGTCAATGAAGATGATGCTGAATTCAGCAATGGTGATGTAAAAATGCTGGTTGATTCCCTGAGCTATCAATACTTGGTTGGTTCAGTGGTTGATTATCTTGAAGGACTGGAAGGTTCTCGCTTTGTGGTGCAAAACCCGAATGCAACGACAACTTGCGGTTGCGGATCATCTTTCTCGATTTAATAGATTCTAAAGATAAAAAAGCTTCTCAATTTGAGAAGCTTTTTATTGTTTATACCATCGTAATCGTACCTAAAATACGATCACCCGATGCACCTGTTACAGCGGGTAAATTCCCACTCAGTTGTTCAACGAAACGCATGGCTAACCATGCAAACGCCGTCGCTTCGACCCATGTCGGTGCTAAGCCAAGGGCATCCGTGGTTTGTACTGACCAATTGTGTTTGCGTAAGCGCCAACGTAATTGTTCCAATAAATAAGAATTATAAGCACCGCCACCACAAACGTAGAGTTCGCCTGTTTCCATGCTAGAACGATAGACTGCTTTTTGAATTGCCCTTACGGTAAGTTTCAGTAAGGTCGCTTGAATATTTTCAGGTGTATCTTCGAGTTCGTCATAGGTTAAATCATTGCGCCAATCGATCAGTTGATCATCTAACCAATCAATATTAAAGTCTTCGCGACCTGTACTTTTTGGAGGTTCTTTCGAAAAGTATTCGTGTGAGTGCAATCGATCTAATAGGGAACGTATTGGATGGCCATAAGCAGCCCAGTCGCCATTTTCATCGTATGGATGCCCTGTATGACGATGACACCATGCATCCATTAACATATTTGCAGGGCCTGTATCAAAGCCATAAACACCGTCAAGGTCATTTGCAGGCAACATACTGACATTGGCAATACCGCCTAAATTCAAAATGACACGATGGATACTGTCATGCTGAAACAAAGCTTGATGGAAAGCTGGTACTAAAGGAGCACCTTGCCCTCCTGCGGCCATATCACGACGCCGAAAATCAGAAACGACAGGGAGTTGAGTAATTTCAGTGATGATATTTGGATCACCAATTTGTAAGGTAAAGCCATGCTCAGGGCGATGGCGAATAGTTTGCCCATGAGAACCAATCGCCTTGATTTGATTACGATCTAAATTGTTCCTTTCAATCAGCGTATTAATGCCATGTCCAATCATTTGTGCCAAAGCGACATCAGCTTTACCCATACGATCAATTTCATTGTCGTCAGGAAGCGTTAAAGCCATTAATTCATCACGTAATTCAGGCTCAAAAGGCACAGTCAGTGTGGCATGTAGTGTTAAAGGGTCAAATGAACTTGCAACAATATCAACACCATCCATGCTCGTGCCTGTCATTACACCAATATAGATCGCGCTCATATACAACTTATCCTGCAAGATGCTGAAAAAATGTTAGTATATCGCACAAATTGAATAACTGATGTGTTTAGGTTTTGTGATGTCAAATTTCTTGCCAGCCGAAGAACAGCTTGCTCTCATTCAACGAGGCACGCACGAGATTATCTCTGATGAAGATTTATTGAAAAAACTGAAAGAGAATCGTCCACTCCGTGTAAAAGCAGGCTTTGACCCAACGGCTCCTGATTTACACTTAGGACATACGGTTCTAATCAATAAATTAAAAACCTTCCAAGATTTGGGACATGAGGTTACTTTCTTGATTGGTGATTATACCGCCATGATCGGTGATCCAACAGGCAAAAGTGCAACACGTCCGCCGTTGTCGCAAGAGCAAGTACTTGCCAATGCCAAGACTTATCAAGAACAAGTTTTTAAAATTTTAGATCCAAATAAAACCAAAGTTCGTTTTAACTCAGAATGGTTTAGCCAAAAAACTGCAGCTGATTTAATTCAATTGGCAAGTCAGCAAACTGTATCACGTATGTTGGAACGTGATGACTTTACCAAGCGCTATAACAACCACCAGCCAATCGCAATCCATGAGTTTTTATATCCACTGGTACAAGGCTATGACTCGATTGCGCTTGAAGCAGATGTTGAGTTAGGTGGAACAGACCAAACTTTTAACTTGCTCATGGGACGTACTTTACAAGGTCGTTACGGTCAAGAATCACAAGTCTGCATCACTGTACCGATTCTTGAAGGTTTAGATGGCGTCAATAAGATGTCTAAATCTTTGGGCAACTATATTGGCGTATTTGACACCCCGGGTGCAATGTACCAAAAAATCCTGTCAATGCCAGATAGCTTGATTGAACGCTACTTTGATTTACTCAGCTTTAAGTCACTGGATGAAATCAAAGTCTTGCTAGATGAAATGGCTGCGGGTCGCAATCCACAAGAAATCAAACGTATCTTGGCACTTGAGCTGGTGGAGCGTTTCCATGATGCAGAAGCGGCTGAAAATGCACATAAGAGTGCAGGTAACCGTGTCACAGAAGGTGAAGTGCCAGAAGATACCCCAGAAGTGACGATTTCTCGTGGTGAGTTTGGTGGTGAGTTATTTATTGCAACCATTCTTCGAGTGGCAGGCTTAAATCCAAATGCAGCTGCTGCAAAAGATGCCGTGGGTCGTGGTGCGGTTAAAGTTGACTGGAATGTGGTTGATATGAGCTTCTCTGTAAAAGAGAATGTCACTTTAATCATCCAATCGGGTAAAAAAGCGATTGCTCGTGTGACTTTTACTGATTAAATCACAATGGAAAAAATAAAGAGCAGGCCATTAGCCTGCTTTTTATACGTAAATAGCTGATAAAAACAACGAAAACACTAATTTTGTAGAAAAAAGAAACATGCAAAAGAAAATAATAAAAAAGGGGGTTGTGTTGGGAGAGGAATGGTGTAGAATGCACATCCATCGGCGGTGATGCAGATAAAAACTTGTTGAGAAACAAG